>NZ_JBHNYX010000019.1:0-86083 GCF_054960505.1 Alteromonas sp. G4i13
CCAAAACGGTCGTTTTTTAATACTTTCTTGTTTGATGAATTTATTGATTTAGTATTAATTTAATTAGTTTCTTCATTGAGATACTGACGCTATCATTAACACAGCAGTAGGTGTAAATAGAGGAAGTTCAAACGTCGGCGTTGAACTAAAAGGTATTACCATTGCATAGACTTGAGAAAGAGTTGCTCGACTTAGTTCAATCCGATACGCGCATATTCAGGTTTATTGAACACTCGTCATTGGACGGTATGTGGCATTGGGACTTGGAGAACGCTGAACACTTTTTGGTCCATATTTTTCTTGGTCGAAAGATCGGATCTTGGAACAGGCAATTAGTTCAATTTCTTAAACCGAGTTCAGGTTAGTTAGACCGTCAAGTTCCTTTAGTAATCACGCGACTATACTTTAGGTATGGTCGTAGCTCGTGATATCAATTCCCAGCGTTAAGAACTTAGTTAATAACTTTATTACTTTCTGGCAAATTTTTTAAACAACGTCTTTACAAATTTGCAGATCATTTCTATGGTTATTTTGTGGTATGGACTTTCCAATTGGAAAGCCGTATGACGTTGTGTGGAACTCGCCTTGATTTTTTTGAGTTATTTTGTAGGTTCAAGTAAAACATGTGTTTGCTTTAAAGGTCCAGTTATCTGTTAGGCATTGATGTAACTCATTTTCTGCTGTCATGAACATTAGTAGCAATTTGAATTTCTGAAAAAGGTGGGCATCCTATAGACAGGACCTTACCAAGATTAACTTCGCATTTGTTCTTGGTAACTACTTTTCCAAAAAGGACTGTGAAATGCTACAAGAATCTATTGCTGTAAAAGATGTAAGCCCATTCCATATATCAACTCCATCAGAACTACTTGAAACACCTAAAGAATATCAAGATCTCGTTAAGAGGCAATTGACTGCCCATGCTGAAGGGGAACTTTCTGGAGCTGATGACTATGTAAAATTGTTTTACTTTTTGACAAATGACCCCTACGAGAAAGCAGTGTGCTGCGAATTAGCCAAGGATGAACTTGACCACTATCAAAGAGCTGCGGACATTTTATTAGATATTGGTATAGATACGTCATTTATGCTATCGCAAAACTTGAACGATAGAGCGTTCTACGCGACCGAAGCCGTAAAAAGTTGTCGAAATTGGGCTGAAAGAGCATTGATTTCGACTCTTGTAGAAGACGCTGTAATTGATGTCCTAGAGGAAATGGCTCAAAGTTCCTACAGGCCTATTGCTGACATGTGCCCTCATGTTTTAAAGGATGAAAAACTGCACGTTGGGCATGGATTCAGGATTACGAGGAGCATGTGTAAGACGAAAAATGGATTCAAGCAAATTCAAGAAGCTCTTATAAGAATGTGGCCAGTAACACTTGATACCTTTGGCAGAAGTGATTCCCCAAGGTCAGAATTGTACGTGAAATACGGGTTGAGGCAAAAGTCATATTCCGTTGCACGCAACGAATTTGCGGAAAAGGCCAGAAGAAAATTAGAAGCTCTTGGACTTCATGTACCAGACGATACTGCAAACAGAAAGTTTCTCTAATCTTATGCTAGAAGGATTTGCTTATGAAAGATGTTACCAAAAATGCAATATTTAAAAGGCTTAACGGTGACTTTGAATATTATGCTCGTTATCAACGGATTAAACAAATTAGTTCAAGAGTTAGAGTGTCAGAGTATTTAATCACTACAGCGTGCAATATAAGGTGTAAAGGTTGTTGGTTTTTTGAATATGACTTTGACAAAAGAACAAAAGATTTGTCCAAAAAGGATGAAATTAAAAAGTTTCTTATCTCTGAGAGGAATAGAGGTATCAATACTAGTCTGATTATAGGAGGCGAGCCTACGCTCCATCCCAAAAGACTCGAATTATTTGCTGAGATTATGGAGTTTAATAGCATATCAACCAATGGTCTTAAAGCTTTGCCCAAAGAAGGCTTTAAGGATTTTTCGGTTTTAATCTCTTTGTTTGGTGGTGGCTCTCTAGACGATGACCTGCGAGCGATCAAACCTAACGGAAACTCCTTTTCGGGTCTATTTGAGACTGCTCTTAAGAACTATAAATATGATCCGAGAGCCCATTTCATTTTTGCAGTGACTGAAGATGGAATTGCTCATATCGAAGAGACAGTGAGAAAAATATCGGAAAATGGAAATACAGTCTCAGTTAATTTTTATAGTAAGTATGGTACGAGCGATCCACTCCGGACCAAGTACGAAAAAAGATTACTTGATGAAATTTTGCGAGTCAGGGAGTTGTTTCCAGAGACACTCGCTAGCCACCCTTACTACATTGAAGCTATGGTAACAGGGAAAAGTCACTGGGGAGATTTTGGATATGATGTTTGCCCCAGTGTGAGTGTAGACCATCCACAAAATGCTGAAAGAATTAAGAACGGTAATGCTGTACTTCCAGGATTTAATGCCTACGCCTCAGACTGCAAAACGGTAAACTTTTGCTGCACTTCAGGACATTGCGAGGATTGTAGAGACAGCCAAGCTGTAATGAGTTGGATAATGATAAATCAAAAGAGATTCGTCAAAGATGAAAATCTACTCAAAATATGGATTGAGATTGCAGAGAGCTATTGGCATCAATTTGTATGGGCTCATGATTTCCGCTATTCCGCGCCATCATTGCAAACTAGCGAAAATCTTAATCTGAGAAATCAGCACCATCTTCTAAAGGAGGTTGGCTAATGCAATCTATGCAAAGCGTTCAGGAGCAGAAAGAATATTTGCCAGACGTAGGCTACATCATTGAGTCCCAATTACTCTTAAGTGAGAAGGAAGTAGTAGATGGAGCCAAGTTCATTGGCGATTTAAATCCTGTACATAATGACCCAGATAACGAACAAACAATTCGTCTTGGAGGGATTATTGCAAGTGGCAGCCATATCACTGCAGTATTTTCCGCTCTTCTTCCTACTCACTTCATGAAATTTGGTCCTATGCTTGGAGCTCACATGGATGTAAAGTTCACAGCACCGATAAAACCCAATACAATCTACACTATGAATTGGGTTGTACAGTCAAAGGAGTATAAAAAGAGTCTCGGCGGTACAATTTACGCCAATGCGGGTACTATTATCGATCCAGCTGGCAATGTGACAGTTAGAGCAAACGCAAGCATCATCCTCTACTAGAACTATTTAGAGGGGTGTTGATTGCTAACCCGAAAACGCCCCTCAAGTTTACTTGTTATTATTCGTTCTGAAAATTCAGATGCCGTTGAAGCAGCGATGACAAAGCATATCTGCGGCTCAACTACTGTCCATGCTGATGAAAATGCCGCTTATGATGTATTGAGTGCATACTAAAATAGTACCGACTAAACACACCAGTCAATTGATCTACATGTATCAACTCTCGATATGTTTCTAATTGTTTTGAAGTATTCAAGTGTTTAACAAGTCATTGTTGAAGAGTTGAGAGAGATAGTGGCTTCTTTAGGAAGTCGGTAGCGCTCAATACCATTGATGTCTGGTAAGTAAACATCTAGCACAATGATATCTGGTTTATACAATTGGCAAAACTTAACTGCACTTTTACCGTTTGCAACAATACGGATTTTCTTTAATGCTGTGAGGTTGTTTGATATAAGTTCAGAAGTAATGGCGTCATCTTCAACAATCAGAAGTTGACCTGCGAGTAGCTTATTTACATCTTTAGACATGTGGACACCTCACAACTTTGTCTACTAGTAGTAATAGTCTTGGCGATGTCTACCATTAGTCAAAAGACTATTTCACTGTACGCGCAGTTATTGCTTGAACAAGCATGAGGGTCATTCTCACAGCAGAAGCTTTTATCATTTTAGTTATCTATGCCTATTTTTAATTATTTGGCAGTTTTTCGAAGAATTCACAAAAAGCGCGTTCATTTGGCCGTCATCATTCTGATGCCGATTTCGAGGGGATGGGCGCAAAACCCCAGTAAGTTATAAGCCGAACAAGTACAGCTGGGTAAAAAAGGGGGATGTCATTGCAGAAGTGTATATTAGCCGTCCAAAGACAAAGTTTCGATTGATTAATGATATCTTCTTTAACGATATCATCTCGAAAGTACCCATTAAGAGTCCTGCAAGTGGTTTGGCGCTTCATAGCGAATACAGTGATAACTTTACAGTAGAATTGAAAGATGATGTGCCTCCCATCGCTAATTTTTCATTGCTCCTTCCTAGTGATGAAGTGCGTGAAGTATCTGGTGCTTCACTTTTTAGGGCGGCGGTGAACTTGATCAAAGAGAACAGTGACCTCTTGTATAAAGAATCGAGACGCTGGACGATGAAGGGGAAAACGCCTCAGGAGTTAGAAAGCTTATTAGCACAGCAATTGGCTGCAAATTGTCGGCGATACCCGGCTACACCGTATTATGACGATTATTTAGATGAGGCCAGGACGGAATTTCCCGAACTGAGGCAGCACCTTAAACACCTCGTCAACAAAGCGGAGTGAGAAGTACAAACACAGCAGTAAGACAACAACATTCGCCCATCGCGTTACCCTAACAAGGTTAGATTTTCGCTAAATGAGCTTCACGTTTATTGTCTGCCTCGCTAATCGGCCTCGTATAGAGGTTGATGGCTTCATTCAAGCACTCCCACGCATGCCCTTGCCTATTTGCTTTACGTTTTTGCGGCACATGGGCGCTTAATGGACGAATAGTGGGCACATCCTCGTAATTACACAAAATAACGGGCTGTGCGGCGTTGATAGTATTTACCACCGGCTTACCCTGTGCTGCCCCGTAATACAGCGACAAATTCACCGACGCATTGCGAGTTTTGCGTATATAAAAGCGGTTGGTGTGCTGTGTGCCCATGATACGCGCTTTTATCTCGTTTAGTTGTGTATCATTGAGACCAGACTTGCTGTTATACAGATACAACACAGCGCGCTCAGGCGTTAGCCTTTGGTCAGCATTCTTGTAAGCCCAATAGAAATTCACACTTTTAAGCGCGGTATCCGTATCAGGGCGACAGTTAATGACATCGATATGCCGATACAGCTGATAGGAGATAATTTCGGCGCCACGGTGTTGATGTAAGAACTCGTGCTTCTGCAAATGATTGCGCCCGTGTGAGCCATCAGGCTTTCTATCCTGCACGCAATGCTTGATAGCGGTTTTGGTACTGTTAATGGCAGCGATAGTATCAATGACGTCGTCATGGTTCTCAAGCAAAAGGATGCCAGGGTACTTGCCCGCCACCCGGCCTGAAATATCATGAGAAGGACGATGGAAGCACTTTAAGGCATTAAGACAACGCATCTGCGCCTGAACATTGAACATATCGCGGTGGCCAAGCATTAGCTCACCGGCAGAGAACGCTTTAAAGTCCTCTTTAGTGATGTCATCAATATTGGCAAAATAAGCAGTAGGTGCTAACCGCATGGCACTATAAAGCGACTCATACAACTCATCCAAAGTCGTGAGCAAACCGTTAAAGCGCGCAAAATCATTCACCATCACCACATCCTCTTATCAATTAACATTACCTCTATTGTATTAGATTTACAGACCACCTTCACATAAAAACACCATTAAAACCCATCCGCGGACACCACAAAGTGGCATCTACCCTGCAACCCCGCCCTAACAAACCAGCCGAAGGCGCGCGCGAGTTGAGCAAGAGGGGCACCTCGGTGGTGGATGAGGGACGCCTTCTTTGGAATACCTGTTTGAAGGTGGTCTGTAATTAATGATTGGTATCGTTGTTTTCGGTGTTGTGCGTTTGTGTTGGTGAGCAGGCATAGCCCCAGAATTTGTTGAGATAGTAGATGTTTCTACGTGAAATTTCCGGAAGTCAGGAGTATTAATTCAGTGATTTTTTTCTAATTTATCGATTTCATAGTCGCCGGTGGTATCGTACCTTCAGCCTTATGAAATTATCTTCATCAACGATTTACACATATTGAAAATATCAAAAAATTTAAAAATAATATCACCGCTGTAACATTAAAATTGTGGTATTGGTTATGGATTACAACGAACAAAATGCGCTAGAAATCGCTAAAAATCGAGCATTTAAACTATCTTCTCTGTTATTCGCATCACTGTTCGGTGCACTTACTTTTTTACTTTATCAAATTGGGCTAGAGACCTTTTCTTCCTCAAGCGCCAAACAGTTGCGTGATGAATATGGGGATTCAAGCATCACTTATACGGGTCTCTACATCGGACACTTGTGCTACTTTTTTGCTAACCGTTTCTACAACCATCTGCTTAAAGATGTTAAAGGCTTTAAGGTTTGCCCATATGATGAATTTGTAAAATTAAAATGGATTATCGGTACCACTATTTTCATTATTGTTCGGACGTTAGTGGTCTCATTCACCGACATGGACCTCTTAGCTCGCGCAGCCATTATTGTGGCCACTTTGGTATTATTGATCTATTGGTTGAAAAACTGGGATTATCACGTCGAAAAACCTGGAACCGAATAGACGCTTTAGATTGATGTTCGCTTTTTTGCTTTTCGTATAGTGACTTGATAACTATTGAAGGCGTGCTGCATTAATTGAACCCAGATAGGCGCTCGTACGTGAAATCTGATGACGTTTGCTGGGCGTTGCCCTCATTGGTAAACAGAGAAACGCCCTAGTGAATATATTTATTAGCGGCGGCGCCGTAATAACAACAGCATTACACCCATTGCCAGGATTATACCCGTTTGTGGCTCAGGAACAGATACATCGGATTGTGATGGCGTAACGGTTCTTGAGACTAGACTGCTTTCAAAATCAACAGCCAGTTGCGAGCTTTCATTCAGATAAAATACAACGCGACTCGCTTGTTGGCTAGTACTGTCTTCTAATGAAAATGAATAATAATCCCTTTCTATTGTAAATAAATCGACACTAGGATTTGTCAATGTGTAAGCACTAGAACCGCTTAAATAATTCGTGGTCGTTATCTCCGGCATTCTAACAATCAGACCTTCCAGTAGTGAATGCACTCGAGAAATATTAAATGCTGTAAAGTCAAAATAATTATCTCCCCTTGAAGGTCCTGAACGAGACCATAAGGTATCATCTCCACCTCCGAACTGCCCTACTCTATTTTCACCATCGAGCCAATATGGACCAGCGGGGGCATTTGAACGAAAACCTACGGTTTTGAATCCTGTGGCACCCTCGAAACCGTAGGTTTCCGTCAGATAGCCGCTAACCCGGCATTTGCCCTTAAAACTTGGTCATCTTTGGAACATTACCGAATATTCAATGCTGTGACAGCCTTTTTCATAGCGAACCCTGGAGTTGTTTGAATTGTCCTAGGATCATCGCCTTTTCCTGAAGAATTACCTTGTTCTCATCGGTCAGATACGTCACTTTATCCTGGATGGTTTTCAACTCGGTTTTGGTGGCCTTCAAAGCTTGGGATAACACGGCCAATTCCTTATCGACATCTGCTTTCTGAGCAGTGAGAGCTGCTATTTTTTCTGCCAATTGCTCATTTTTATGCTGGTATTCCTGGTTCTTCGTCATGGCGTCTTCAAGGTTGCGCTTCAGGTTCTGGGTCTCATCTACCTTTCCGTTCAAATCCCTGTTTAGCGTCGCATTGGTCTGTTCAAGTTTATCGGCATTGCTTTGTAACTGCGCATTGGCATCAAATAACTCGGACGCTCTTGACTCAGCCTGGTCGAACCGGTGTTGCAGTTCCTGCATCTGGTCTTTCAACCCCTGGGTATCGATCCGGAACTGTTCGCGTTCTTGCTGACGGTCTTCGGCAGTGCGCTGCTGATAATGTTCAAAATGATCGCGGATGTCCTTATTTTCCTGCTTAAGTTCCGCAATACTTTCCTTTAATTCAGCGGTTCGCACAATGGCTTCGTCTCGTTGGGCCTCGGCTTTGACCAGGCTGATACGCACATCTTCCAGAGACTTGTCTAACGCGCTTTTTTCTTTGTTCTGCCGTTCAATCTGGCTCTCAAGATCCTGTTGTCGGGCAGTAAGTTGCGCGATGGTGTTTTTGGAATCGGCCAATTCTTTGCGGAGTTCTTTATTTGACGCCTCAAATTCCTGACGGGTCTCCTCAATACGGTGGTCGGCCATCTGCTGTACCCGCTCGTGGAGTGATTTCACTACCTCCACCAGGTCGTTCGGGAGTCCACCGATATCGGCTGCCTCTCCGTTGTCTGATCGCCAACGCTTGAGCAGCGGCGCGATGGTGCTTTTGCTGCCGGTGCCCATATGTTCCCGCACTCGATCCACCGTAGGCTCCTGGCCTTGGGTTTTGATGGCTTCGGCGGCTTTGGCGACATCGTGGAAAGTGACTCCGGCGCGTGCCATAGGGAGATTTCCTCTCAAACTATTTAGTAACGTATTATGTAACACGTAATATAACATTATATTTATGCTTATCAAAGTTTCTTGAGTTTCAATTTTTAACCTTCGATAATCAAGGTTATCGTTGGCTATGGTATTAAGCTGAAAATCTTCTGCTTGTAACGCCGGTACATAGCCGCCTTTCTGGTGACACCGATAGGAATCCAATTCATGAACACCAAACCACCCAAAATGGCCACCGACTTAGCATTACGTAATGAGGAATCGAACCAGATTGCTCATCGGGAATCCGAGTCACTGCGGCACTACCTCCAGGCGGCCACCTCCGATAACACCCGCAAGGCCTACCGATCCGCCATTCGCCAATTTGAGAAATGGGGTGGCCGGTTGCCGACTGACCGAGATACGGTGGTGCGCTATCTGCTCGCCAGGGCCGAATCGCTCAACGCCCGGACGTTAGATCTCCACCTCACCGCCATTAGCCAGTGGCACCATTACCAAGGCGTCACTGATCCGGTGCGCGATCCCCTGGTGCGGAAAACCATGGAAGGCATTCGTCGCACTCATGGCCAACCCAAACGCAAGGCCAAGGCCCTACGCCTGGAACACATCGCACAAATGGTGGATTACCTGCGGTGTTTGCCGGATAGCAAAAAGAAGCATAGGGATATCGCCCTGGTGTTGACCGGCTTTTTCGGCGCTTTTCGTCGCAGCGAACTGGTGGCCATTCAAATCAGTGATCTGAATTGGGAGCCGGAAGGCCTGATCATCCGGTTGCCGCGCTCCAAAACGGATCAACAGGCGACAGGGCTGGCCCGCGCCTTACCTTTCGGTACACCAGGTTGTTGTCCGGCTACAGCAATCAAGGCCTGGATGGATAGCGCTGAGATTGATAGCGGCCCGCTCTTTAGGCCGGTTAACCGCTGGGATCAGGTGACGCCCAGGCCTCTGAACCCAGGGGCAATTAATGACTTGCTCAAAACCCTGGGCAAGGCCTGTCAGTTCGACTTCGTGCCCGAGTTGAGCAGTCACAGTTTTCGCCGCGGCCTCTCCACTTCGGCGGCTCGAGAACGGGTAGACTTCGAGCTGATCAAGAAACAAGGCGGCTGGAAAAGCGATGCAACGGTCTGGGAGTACATCGAAGAAGGCCAGCAACTTTCGAATAATGCCTCGCTGATATTGATGGAAAAGTTGGTCACGCTGATCGACCCCGTATAACCCGTCAAATCACGAATCCCACTCTCAATTCATCTTTGCGTCTCCAGCGCTGCCCGTATCGCTTTCGCCAGATCCTCGGGCTTGCCCTTGCCCCAATAATGCAGGAAATAGTAGGAAGGCGTTTCACCGGTCATATGGTTGTGCAGCGCCACGATGTGGATGCCCGCCTGACGCAGCGTCCGCATCACCGGCTGGATCTCGTCCGCGGTCATGGCAAAATCCCCATCGACGACCGCCTGCTTCTCATTCCCGGAGAAGGCGGCCCAGGTGGACAGGCCCATGGATGCGCCAAATTCCACACCGTGCATTCTGGCGCTGCGCCCGAACGTGAATTTCAGCACCTGCCCGTTAAGGCTGCCCTCGGCATCCAGAATCTTTTCCAACGTCTTGGTGTTGTATTTGCCGGTGATATCGGGCACATCACCCGGAAATCGTTCTTGCGGTACGGGATGCTTTTTACGCACTTGTTTAATGGCATCCCACATGGCCTTGACGCCTTCGGCGAGTGACTCGGCGTTTCGTCCATGGCCGCCGATGTGCATAAAGTAAACCGGCGGACGGTCGAACACGAAATGGTTGTGCAGCGCGGTGATGTCCAGGCCGTGGGCAAAGGCGGCGTCCATGGCCGGGGTGATTTCATCCTCAAACACCACCGTATCCCCCATCACCATAACACCACCCTCCGGCAAGGCCTTGAACGCGGCCCAACTCCCGAGGCCCGCCGGCGGCGGGAACTTCATACCGTCAACGGTGACGGGCACGTCGTCGCGCTTCCAGCCGATACGCACCACGCCATCAGGTTTGGCCGTTGCCTGGGTGCCAGCCGCCTGGCCAATGGCCTTATCATCGAGGCGGCCGGAATCGTCGGCCATTGTTATGGATGCTTGAATGAATAAAGCGCACATTAGAATGAATGCTCGAAGCGGAGACATTGTCATGGCTATTCCTCTTTTTTTGTTGCTGTGAAACATTTTTGGCTGTATTGGGGGGTTACGCCGCCGGGACGCCTGCAAATAACAGATGGTACACAATACCCAGCAGTGCGCTGACTAAAATCATCGGCAACATGCCCACCTTAAAGCGCAACATAGCGATAAAGGCGCCCGCGGCCAGCGCGACGCTGACAATGTGGATGCTGCCCCAGGCGGGTATCAGCAGTAGCATACCATAGGCCCGTACAGTTTCAACCTCGTTAAAGGCGACGTGCACCGCGAACCAGATGGCGAGATTCAGCATCACGCCCACCACGGCCGCCGTGACCGCCGACAGCGCCGCGCTCACCGCCTGGTTGCCGCGCAGTGTTTCCACATACGGCGCGCCCAGGAAGATCCACAAAAAGCAGGGAACGAAGGTGACCCAGGTGGCTAAAACCGATGCCAAGATGCCTGCTGTGAAGGGGTCGAGCGTTCCCGGAGCCCGGAAGGCCCCCATAAAGCCCACGAATTGCACCACTTGGATCAGCGGGCCGGGTGTAGTTTCCGCCATACCCAGACCATCCAGCATTTCCCCCGGTGCCAGCCATCCATAGTTTTGTACCGCCTCCTGGGCCATGTAGGCCAGCACCGAATAGGCGCCACCGAAGGTGACAACCGCCAGTTTGCTGAAGAAAAGCCCAATCTGGGTGAACACATCCTCATAGCCCAAGGTCACAAGCAGGGCGACAAGTGGCGCAAACCACAGCGGCAGCCAGACGGCGAGCACCTTGAGTGCCCGCCCCCGTGACGCCCGGGTATGGCTTGCCGCGCCGCCCTCCATCATGGCATCAATCGCACGCCCGGCGTCCTCGGGGGTATCGTGCCCCTTGATGACCACAAAGCGTTCCGGATCGACATGCCGACCCAGCAGACCGATCAATCCGGCGGTAACGATTACGATCGGGAAAGGCACGGCAAAGAAGAAGATCGCCACGAAAGCGGCGACCGCCAATGCGTACATGTAGGCGTTCTTGAGGACGCGCTTGCCGATGCGGATCACCGCCTGGATCACGATCGCCAGCACGGCCGCCTTGATACCGAAAAACAGGGCCTGCACCAGTGACGCTTCCTGAAATCCAGCGTAGAGCAGACTGAGCACCAGAATGCTGAGAAAGCCCGGCAGCACGAACAGGGCGCCCGCAACCAGTCCACCCTTGATGCCATGCAGCAGCCAGCCGATATAGGTGGCCAGTTGCTGGGCTTCAGGTCCGGGCAGCACCATGCAGTAATTCAGCGCGTGCAGGAAGCGGCTCTCACTGACCCATTGCTTTTCATCCACCAGAATACGGTGCATCACCGCGATCTGGCCGGCGGGACCGCCAAAGCTCAGGATGGCGACCCGCAACCAGACACGCACGGCCTCCCCGAAGGTGATGTGATGGCCGAATGCATTGAGGTTACCAGCGGTCGCATCCCTGGTGATTTGATTGGACCCGCTGCTTGGCGGTACAGATGAAGTTGACGGTTCGTGCATGGTTATTGTTCCTTACCGTAAGTGACCAACAGGCTGTCGAAAACCTGATTGGCAGCTTGTAATAATTGATCATCATCGCTATGGGTTTCGCGCAGCCCTATCAATACACACTCGACCCCGGCGGCCTCCGGCGGCTGATGTCCCCCCACATCGAGGTAGTGCACGAGTTTTCCAAGCCGGAGTAGCGCGGGTGAATCCAGGTCGAAGCTCGCCAGCAGCGTTTCGAAAGTGACTTTTTCTTCCACGTGAGTAAAGGTCGCCCCATCGAAATCGAACCCCAGCGCCTCATCCGGGCAGTCGTCCGGCGAGGCCAGCCATAAAAAGCGTGCGGATGGATCGATGAAGCGGCCAATCAGCCAGGCACTGGCCAAACGGTCCACCCACGGCCGACGCCGCGTCGCCCAGAGCCTGCCTTGATAATCGGCTCGATCAAGACGGCGGATTGTGCGAGGTTCGGGCTGCGGCTCATCGGGAGACAAGACCCGGTTGGCATCGCTTTCCAGCTGTTTCAGAGCCGTATCGATTCGATCCCGCGCGGCACCGGGGAAAAAATCGATGGCTGACAGTCGCGTGAAGCTTTTGCGCAGTTTGCGTGTTTCCTTCATGACCTCCATGGCGGTTTCCGGCAAGAGCTTTGCCCGCAGGTCCGCCATCGCCGAGTCCAGCGACTCATAGTCTTCCGAGCGATCGAATAGCGGGGGGAACGCTTCGGTTTCAGGATCATTAGCGTGCAGTACATGGGCGGTCCCGCCACTATCACGGACATCCTGGGCAATTGCCTCTAGCTTTTCGGCATGATCAGAGATGGCTGGCAGTAGATAGACGCCATCACGCAGCGAAACGGCCCCCAGGGCTTTGATGGCGCGCCATGCCCGCATGCGCACGGTGGCGTTTTCAGTGGGGAGTGAAAGTATCAGCAGTATCCAGGACATGCGTAGATCTTAGTACATATATGTTATAAACTCTACACATTTTTAAACCGAATAACCCCTGGGCAAGAGCGATTGCCTTTAAAGGCGGTGATGCACCTTTAAATACCGCATCCATCAATAAAAACAGCGCTATAGCGCAGTTGGCGTGACCGGAGCCAAGTGAGGTCCTATGACAGCCAAAGAGCAGTTCTTAACCGATCAGCAGCGGTACCAACCGTTAATATTGCCGCAACGATTCTCCGATGAGGAAATGGTTCGCGATTGGACGCTAAGCCGTCGTGATTGCGAGGTCGTCAACAAGTATCGCAAGCAATATCGCCTGGGATTTGCCATCCAACTGTGTGCCATGCGCCTCTATGGCCGGTTTCTAAACCAGCTCCATGATCTTTCGCCACGAGTGATCAGCTACCTGAGTAGTCAACTCGATCTTCCTCCTACGCTAACGGTGGAAGTGCCCGAAAGAGAAGCCACGGTGTTGGAACACCGGAACAATATCCTCAAGTACCTGGGCTTTCATCGGTTTGACGACAAAGTGGAAGCAGATCTGGACCGCTGGATTGAAGAACATGCCCAACAGGGACTGCTTCCGGATGAACTTTTTCACCGGGCAGAACGCCACCTTCTGTTGAAACGTATTGTTTTACCTGGCCCCACGACGATCGAAAGACAGATCATCCGCATATGTAACCAGGTACACGCTCAGCTTTTTGAGCAAGTGTTTGATCAGATGTCGCCGGAATTACGCGATGCCATTGACGATTTGTTGCAAGCCACCGACGGCAATCAACGAACCTACTTCAACCAACTCAAAGAGTACCCGCCGGGTGCGAAAATATCATCACTGAAACGCTATTTGGAACGCTATGACAATCTGGTGTCCACCGGCATTAATGAGTTCGAAGAAAAGGTCATTGATACCGCTTTTCTTAACTACCTGTACCGACTGACCAAGCGTTACAGCGCTAAGGACATGAAGCGCTTCAAGGACCATAAGCGCTATGCATTGATGATTTGCTTCCTGTTGGAATCCCGCAAGATCCTGTTGGATCATCTGGTCAAAATGCATGATCAGTACATGACAGAGCTATGCCGGCAAACCAAAAACAGCCACGACAAAAAACACAAGGAGTTTCGCAAGCGCCAAAAGAAAGCCATCGATGCTGTGCTTGAAACCACGCATGTTTTGCTGGAATGGCCGGATGAACAGCCATTGTACAAGAAGGACTTGTGGCAACGCATTGACGAGAAACATCTGCTGGCATCCATTGACGACCTGCACATTTTTAAACGCCTGGAGGAACGCGGCTACTGCGATTTGTTGCTGGCCCGTTATCCCAGTTTACGAAAATATTTTGCCGACTTTATCCGGTTACCATTTGAAGTGGCTAAAGGTTCCGGGCCGCTGATAAAAGCTATTGAGTTCGTCCGGAAATTGGATGATGGCGACCTGAAAAAGCTACCCGAGAACACACCGACAGCATTCATTCCCCGCGAACTACGCCGCACCCTTAAAGATCAAGCCGGTAACATCAATCGCAACGTTTGGGAAATGGGATTGGCTCTCGCTATGAAAGACGCCTTGCGTTCCGGCGATTTGTACTTGCCGCAGAGTAAGCAGCATGTTTCGTTCTGGGATCTCACCTTAAATGAACCCAGTTGGGATGAAACCAGACAGGCTGTCTATACCGAACTTCAACAGCCTCCACCGCACGAAGTTCGAGCCGCCATTTCAACGCAGTTCCACGAATCAGTCTCTGAAGCGAAAAAGCTGTTCGGCCTGGACAACTTCGCGGAAATTCAAAACGGCCGATTGAAACTCAAACGTGATGACAAGCTCGAGGTCCCGGATAAAGTCAACCAACTGCAAAAAGTGATCGATGCACATATGCCCAGCATACGTATCGAACAGCTTCTGATGGAAGTAGATCAAATGACACATTACAGCCGTCATTTTGTCCCTATCCAGCACCATCAATCGCGCCCCAAAGCCTTTTACAAAAGCCTGATGGCCGCCATTATTTCGCAGGCCACCAACCTGGGTGTCGTATCCATGAGCAATAGCGTTAAAGGTGTGACCGTCGATATGCTCCGGCATATCCTGCAATACTATATTCGAGAGGAAACCCTGATCAACGCCAGTGCTGAAATTGTGAATCAACACCATGAGCTGCCGTTGAGTGCGGTGCACGGCACCGGTACATTGTCCTCATCGGATGCGCAACGCTTTAAAATCCGCGCCGACAGCCTGTTGGCTTCTTACTATCCCCGCTACTACGGTTATTATGAAAAAGCCATCGGGATCTACACCCACGTTTCCGATCAATATTCAGTGTTCAGCACCAAGATTATTTCCTGTAGCCCGCGTGAAGCGCTGTATGTTTTGGACGGCCTGCTGGAAAACAACACGATTCTGAAAATCCGGGAGCACACCACCGATACACATGGCTATACCGAAATCGTCTTCGCACTCTGTCATTTGCTCGGATTCTACTTTATGCCGCGCATTCGGGATCTCAAAGATCAGCAGCTTTACCGTATTGACAAAACCGTCGATTACGGCGACCTCAACCATTTACTCACCAAAACAGCCGATCTGGCCATCATTGAGGAACAGTGGGAATATATGATGCGAGTGGCGATTTCACTGAAGCAGAAAACTGCGCCAGCACACGTCATCGTCCAACGATTAACCAATAGTTCACCTTCGGATCGCCTCACCAAAGCCTTTACGAACTTGGGGCGGATTATCAAGACCGAATACATTCTGCGGTACCTGACTGACAAAGAACTCCGTCAAACCGTCCAACGGCAACTGAATAAAGGGGAATACCGACATAAACTGCCGCGCTGGATATTCTTTGCGGATCAGGGTGAATTCACCACAGGCGACTATGAAGAAATCATGAACAAGGCCAGTAGTCTCAGCTTTGTGTCCAATGCCATTCTGTACTGGAACACCATCAAGATAAGCGACATTGTGGAGCTGCTTCGGCAGCAAGGGGAGGAAATCGACGACGAGACCTTATCTCATATCTCGTTGTTGCCCTATAAGCATGTGTTACCCAACGGTACATACTTTATTGAAGATGAGGAGAAGGGATGATTCGACGGAAACCTACGGTTTCGACGTGGTCACTGGGTTCAAAACCGTAGGTTCTCGTTCAAATGCCCCCGCGGGTCCAATATGAGTAATACATGAGTGTATCATCATAGGTAAATGAGACTTCAATCGGATTGGTGTTCAGATCATCGAGTTCAGAGGCAATCTGTAACTCATCGAGATAACTTACACCGTAGTATTCATAGCCAGTATAGTTGAGTGAATACTCATATTTTATAATGTCGGCGAATGCTGCCTTACTGATTGATAGCAATAGTATGGTGGTAAGAATATGCTTCATGCTGTTTTCCTTTTCCAGAGCAGTGAAACATTAGCAAAATATGTGCCTTGCCTTATGTATTGTGAGCTACAACGAATTGGACTTAATTGATATGAAACGAATGTAAAATAAATAGACAGTATTCATGGTCGACAGCTATTTTTCTGCACATAGAGAAATCAGTGTTTCAATCTTCCATTGTGAACTTACGAAGAGAATGAGTACTGTTAAAATCCTCTTTTACGATCACGCGCTAGAGTTTCCCTGAGATTTACCAATGTACAATATTTATTCCGTACGATATGGTACTAAAACTGTTTATTATTTATACGCACAAATGAAGGCTAATCTCATGGAAGACAAGATAAAGTCAGCTAGGCAGACTGCTATTCTTCTCATATTGTTGCTTGTCTTTACGTTCAATCTAAACAGCACCTTTAAAGCAAATATAGAAAAGTACAATGTACTATGGAGTTTTTGGATTTTCGAGGCGTTAAAGGAAGATTCCAAGGTCATACCAAAAGTTGAGCCGGACGATAGTATTTATTCCTACCAAGACGTAAAAAAAAACCTCAGCAATCTTCAGCAAAACCCGACAGCATCTGAAATCCTACAAACAGTTGGATGGACTGTTGATACGCTGAAGAAAGACAGTCTGTTAGAGGTCACATTAGACTGGAGTTACATCGATTTCAGGTTGTAAACCCCTCAGATTTCGTCAAAGGTAACTCAGGTAATAACCACACTTCGCAATTCTTTTTTTTTCTGATCCCGAAATTGACAGAGTTGTTTTTATTGAATCAAAAAGTGAAGTGTTAGTAAGCTATGACACAATACCGATTGACGAAAAAGAGTTTTCTGCGTTTTTCGTTGAATTGCGTCGCACGATCAGTGATTTTCAAATCATTTCTCCCCGAGACAACTGGAAACGAGCAGAGTTTGTAGAAGGAAAAGCCAATAGTTTTCACGTCAATTATGGCTTAGACATTCAAGATTTAAGGCTAATTACTTTAGATACGGTCCGCCAGCTTTTTAAAGGCGAAGTCTCTTTACCGGTTTTCAACGTCTCCATGGAAATAGAAAAAGCGTACCTGTATATATTAGCCCTGGTCGCTATTCTTTTAACGTACTTAAACATTCAATTACGATTAATAAATGCCTCTATCCAGCGAGCGGATTTTGAACGCTTTTCGTTGACCAGTTGGAAAGTCTTTTCCCCAAATAATAGCCTCGCCAGTAAAGCCAGCCGTATGATCGAGGCGGCATGTGCTATTGTGGGCTATGTATCTGCAACATTAACTCCATTAGTCGTACTTTTTTTCTTATGGCACTTCAACAACATTGTCGGAGAATATGAGTTTCATTACATTCCAGCCACATTGTCTGTTCTATTCTTGGTGCTCATCACGTTCCTGGCCCTTACTAATGTATTGCAGTTAGTTCGAAAGCCGTTCGCCAAGGGAGAACCATGACAATTATTGTCTATTTCTCACTAATAGAAGAAGGAAACGCGCCTAAGACAAAGTTAACCACACTTTTATTTAATAGGGCCGGTTGGAGGCGGCAAATCATCTAAAGTTAAACTCTGTGATGAAATTAACCATGCTATAAAACTTCTTTAATTAACAGTCTAAAAAACACTTTGTATCAATCACATAGAACAGATTCTCTATTTTTTATTAGTGATAATTAGCGTAGTAAAGTGATTATCTCTGAAACGTAAAAATTCCTACTTCATTGTTTTTAAATGCATTTTTAGCACTTCATTGAATCCATCGATTCGCACTAAAAAAAGCAATTTGATTTCAATCTTACTTGCATTAGTCTACGCTTTTAATGACCACCTTATGATTTTTTTCGCACATATTGCGCCTGAAGATAAGGGGTTATCATGAAACTTAATTCAACTCACAAATTAACCGTGGTCGGTAAAGTTTCTGCCAAAGAAGCTGGTAAAGTAGCCCTGATAATGGTCTATACGAAACTTTTTTTGGCTATAGTGTTCGGAGTTTGCCTAATAATAACCACTCTAAATATTACCAGAAGCAGTTCATCTCTTAGTTGGTTGTCACCCTCCCCCCCTGAACAAACAAAACCGTTGTGCACCTTTGATACAACACTTTACGAACTGAGTGATAACTAATATTCCTTTTTTCAACCGGAGTTCGAGCGGTACTCGCTTTTGAACTATTGAGCATCAGTCCACCTGCTGCTCTTCAACCTTACTCATTTATCGTTAATGTACCAATTATCAAAACGTGTTTTTCATACTTAATACATTAACGATATTGTTTTCAAGCGGTGAATAAAAAGTAGTGATAAAAGCCTATACAAATGATGAAACGCTGATTGTCCGAGACGAATATTCGCTCAAGTGTCATAAACCGTTACCAGTGCCTGCAGATAACATCGACATTGATGATTTTTTCAATCGATGGGACACATTAACTGCCACGGCGTTCGAGGGACTGCCTAGCTTTATTCGAGATTCATTTGAAGTAAGAGCACTTTCTAAGCTTATTACAAATCAGCAGTTTAAAAATAGTGCGAAAAGTGCTGTCCAATTCCATAACAGCGTAAGAGAAGGCCTCCTTTCGATGATGGAGTCTGGTTTCATCAATATTATGCCCACTACTGCAAAGCAAGAGTTCTTTGCTTTTATGCAGTATGCCATTTCTCCCTATTCTCACCTTTATACCGAATGCGATGCGATCCTGATTAAAAACGGTAACCTCATGGACATGTTACTTATAGGTCATCATCAGTTTGATGTTCTTATTTTCGATAGGGGCTTAGTCGACTCTCACGCAATTAGCTTTGCGCTTAAATTAGGTCTGCCTGTGGTAGTGACAACTGAGGAATTAACGTTTTCTGCTAAAAAAAGACGAATTCGACTTACGCAAGATCACAATGCGAATGCCTCGTTAGACAAAGCTTTACCCTTTAAGGTCAACATAGATATTATTTCCCATCCGAGGCAATTGAAAATTATAGAGAAGCTTTTGGTCAGCACAAAGTTTGTGAGCGTATAGCAAGCAATATTGTTGTAATCATTAGAACTTATTATAGATAGAAGAACATAGACGCGAGAAAGGTGTTGGATAGATTTAGCGCTAATACTCGCGTATCTAGACGCCTGAATAAATCCCCTTGTAATCCACTTTTCAACCATCATTTGCTGCCATTGTTTTAATTGAATACCAAAGTTAGGTAAAAATGGAGATAAAAAGTGTCGGATCGAATCTGGGGCTCATATAAAATCTTTAATTTCTCCCCCAATTTAATTTTAAATTAAAAAATGCTGCAAGCCTCGTAAATATTAGCCTGCAGCGCCAGAAAATTACTAAAGTTCACTTGAACCGAAATGCGTCATTTTGACAGTGATACAAGTAAAGACTTTAATACCTTTTCTAATGCCGCAGCATCGTCAAAGTTAACATTTTCCCAATCAATACCTATATCGAGCTTTGTAACATCCTCTGTTAATAACCGACGAATTGCTGAAGTTTGAGTAACTTTCACTTTTGGCATTGTAATGTACTGCTTCGCCCTACCAGGTTTTTTGGATATGTTAGAAGGTATATATTTTTTAAATTTTCCGACATCTGCCAATCTATTTAGGTATCGCTCGACATCGTTATATTTTTCCGCTTTCTTAATCTCTTCATATAGCGCTATAAGACTTGTTACAACTTTGTTTTCAAGTAGTTTATAAACAATTTCAAAATGCTCATAAAGCTTATCGTATCGATAATAGGAAGGACGACTAATGCCTAAATATGACGTTACCAAAGAAGTTCGTTCGGTCTGCATCTTTGCTCCTTCTAAACTTTCAAGTTCGCGAACTGCTTTTGCATAACTGTTTAGCGCGTCAGGTGGAGTCAGATCAGAGCGGGAGAAATTCTCAATGTGACGGAGCACATTAAGGTTTCGTGGTTTTTCAGCATAGATTTTGACTTTAACCTTTATCAAACCACCATAAAGAAAACGAATTGCATAGAAACGTCTATGACCAGCTACAATAGGATAGTCAGTCATATTTTTTCTCCACACAGAAATTGGATGAACTAGTTCACTGTGCTTTAAGGTCTCAGCTAAATTTTTTATTTCTTCTATTTCTAAACTGACGGCGTCATAACGAGGGTTATCTTTTGATAATCGGTTCTCAAGCACCCCCTTTTCACAGACAACACAATTGCTCAAAGCTGCGATGGACTCATCATCTGATTTTTGTGCAAACGTAACAGGTAAGTATCGGGAATTATCTGACTGCGGTTGTATATAATCCACCAGCACTCTATCTAATTCAGAGGACGTCTTGAAGATAGGATCGTCATGTACTTCGCTTTCCTTGGATTTGTCCCTTGCTTTGAGGTCATCCAACATCTGTTGAGATTTTTTAGATACGCCTTCACCTGACTCAAATTGGCTTATTAAATCTTCTTGAGAATTAACTTTTCCGACTGTTCTACGTCTTGCCTTTTTAGGACTGTTCATTATTCATTCCCCCATAAACTGCCTTCAATCAGTTCATAAAGCTTCTGCATTTCTTTTTGCGCGTGGTGATTATGTACATAATTAAAATGTGACTCATCAACAGATGGACGTTCCATAACGCGATAGCAATTACGTTGCTGAAGCCAAAAGCGCGTCATATATTTTCCAGTAGGACCATTTTTGTCATAAAGTTTAGCAAGTGCCACTTCATCTTTCTGAGTAAGACGTGATTTGCTTGGAACTTTATTTGGAACAACACCGACAATCTTCAGTGGTGCTCTTTGTCGGTCTTCATTAATTCGGTCTACGCGATTAAGCAACATAGGTACACCATCTATAGAGTCGTATTCAGGCTCAGTTGGAATTATCACATGAGTAGCAGCACCCAACATACCAGCACTAACAGGTGACTTACTTGGCGGGTTATCAACAATAACAATGTCGTAATCTTCGGCCAATTCTGGAATTGAAAACCAATCGTGCATATGTGTCGAAATTTTTGAAACCAGTCTGTCCGCTTGCGGTGTCAGAGCTAGCACACGATCAACATTACCTTCGGATGGTAACACTTTGATGTTCTCAAAAGCTGTCGGGTATTCATATACTGGTGAGTCAAACAAAATATCAGTAGAAGTATTTCGACCACTCCATTCTGGATCATCAATCTCTTCTAATTCTGGGTGTAGGGGAGCAGCGTATTCATCATCACCTGGAATAGCATCCATTTTTAAGAATGCTTTAGACGAATCTTGCTGTGAATCATAATCCAGTACCAAAACACGACGCTTTATCCCATTTCCATCTGGGCCGCCGGTTGCTAACAGATATGCTATTGTTGATGCAAGAAACGTTTTTCCAACGCCTCCTTTTCTATGGTAACTAGAAAGCACGCGCAGCCCATTGTACATTTCGTCTGTATTCATCGTCTTTACCTTGTATCAGCACATAACTTTAGTCTGACATCCTAATCTTTTAATGTCTCGGATCGAATCTTTAAAAATCTATTTAAAAAGGATGTTTAGGTTATTTCGTTCAATAATTAATACCTAACTGAAAGCCTTTAATGGTCGGGGGTTGAGAGGTGTTTATACCTATCAGGTTCACATGAACCCAATATAAAAGATTTTAAGTAAAAAAACGTATTCGATAGATAAATAGAGGATAAAAAGTTTGTAATTATTCTTGACGCATCATCACAGAAAATCAGTATTTTAATGACAAAAAATCTACTAAATTCAGTATTTAATTTGTTAATTGAAAACTTCTTGAAAGCCTTTACTGGCAAGCTCTTGCGAGATAAAAATTCATATCAGGTTCACCTGAACCTATTGAAGATTTTACTTCCTTTGAACATACATTTGAATACAACCTTAAAAATGGACTTGATTAAGATAGTTGGGTAATCTCAGGATCGAATCAACGAAATAACTGCAATCTATAATAACGGGGAAAATTATTGTGCGAGAGCTTTTTGACTTGTCAGAAAAATATGGATTTAAAGCGCCTCTGGTTGACGCCCCTGAATCTCTCGATTTAAAACTTTACCTCCGCTTATGTGGTGCATTATCTATTTCACCAATCACAGTAGCAGTGATTTCTGACATCTTTATTGCAATACAAGATATCGAAGAACGCATTGCAAGTTTCCAATATATCGCTGAACGTATAAATCGAAAAGTATCAAATATTCGACATCATCTGGTAATCCTTGAAAAAGCAAACCTTATAAAAAGTGAGTTCATTACGACTGATCCAATACGACGTCGTAGAGGAAAAATTTTTACATTAGTGATACCTAAAGGGCAGACCGTAGCAGCGGCAGACTATTCATCAGTACCGGACGGAGATAGTTATCAGTTGGTGTCATCTAATACCGTTGAAACTATAGATATTGACCGATATGACGATAAAACGCGTTTCCTTGAGCTACAAATTGTTAGATATCTAGTCAAAGCCATGCGAACTAATCGTAAAGATAAGGCAGGTACGATCAACGTTAAACTAAAAGTAGATGGAAGAGTAAAACCAATTTCCATTACCTCACGCGCAGAAGAGGGGAGGCTTATCTATCTCCCTGATATGAGCTACTACGCAGGCGCTATTACCTGGCTTATAAATCATATTTCTGAACGAGTTGAACAGGCCGATACCATTGGAGAAACATTTACACTACCACTGGAGCCTCTTATATCAATGGCGAAGGATATTTCGCTTTCAGATGCATCAGCTGGTGGTTATATGAATAATGCTATTCAATCTTTGCAGCGAATATCAGCAACCACGTTTGATATGCGCGATTTATATGGACAAGACCACAGTACAATTAAAGACATTGAGATGTACTACAAGCTTTTCAGGCTTGAGGCCCTTGTTACCTATGAAGATGAAAAAAAGATAGAAAAGAAAGCTGCAGTTGTTCAGTTTCCGCGATCGACAGTAAAAAATATTATAGCAGCCGTGAGAGCTGAAAAATCTCTTAACGAAATGTTGTTAATAGACAGTGATATTTTCGCAACAAAAAATGAGATTGAAATTCTGTTTGGTCTATGGGCGAGGGAACATCTCATTACCGGACGTCAGGCACAGCAGATGTATACATGGAACGAGCTTCGTGAGTCAGTAGCTCCTTCGACTAGTCTTAGTGAATTTAAGCGCAAGTTTTCAAACATGGTACTCACGAATGCAGATCCCGAATATAAAGCTAAAATACACAACGTTGTCAAAAATAAAATTGTTAGAATCATTGAGACGTGCCACTTGTCTGAGCCAAGAAAAGGTGAATTGGTAGTCGAATACGGTCGGGCCACAGTTCAAGGTTACCTGATCAATATTGGTTATTCACCAGAACATGGCTCGTCAGTTATAGCTTTTAGACGAGATATGTCCGCGTTACATATTTTGAGCCACTTCAAAAGTCAGGGCTAGCTTATAATTTAATGATAAAAACTTTCCGGATCGAATCTATAGTAATGAAAATCAATAGATTAGGATTCGGATCGAATCTATAAAAGATCCAAAATAGATCACGATCCAACTTGATCTCTAAAACCATTCGTATAAAGATTACATCTGTTAAAGACATTCTCTTACTTATATTGAATCTTTAACTTGCTCACTGAAGAGCAACATAAATTATTTGGGAAGATAAGAAGCGCTGAAAAGACAAAACCCGTGAAGTGTTGGCGCACTGCACGGGTCTTAGGATGTAACTTTTTGGAACTAGTTACACATCCAATTCTAGCGGATTGATCGATCACGTCAACTGTTAGGGCGTTTTTTATCAACAATAACTCGATTTGTTGGTAAAAACATGAGAACAAACACAGAATTTGTGTTCATGAGCACGGGACTTTTTGAACACCTCAACGAAACAGAATCATATGTTTTCTCTTTTGTTACTTATTTTGCTTGTGATAAACAAAAGGGACAAGTATTTAAACGTAGCACAGCAAGTCTTTGTAACAATCTTGGATACTCCGCGAACACAATAAGGTCAACAATAGATAAGCTTGTCGAGAAGAACTTTTTAGCACGTGCTGAAAAACCTGACGACAAAAATAAGGCTCTTCGTTATAACTACTTTGACGACATATCACATTATTTAGTACTTGGTACTCATAAGTATGCTCAGGAATTCTCATCTGAATTGTCAGAAATCTTAAATTTTCTAAGAAAAAGTAGTAAACATAAAAAGCCAAATTTGAAAAATGTATTTTTCAAAGTTTATGTTAACGCGCTGCAAGCCTCTAAAAAAGGGGAAAAGTGGAAGCGCAATCAATCTCGGCACCTTCATAAAACGCTAGTTTTGCATGGGTACCTTCACAATAAGATCAAATTCAGAGACAAATTTGATAAATCGACCTTGTCACTAAGCGTACCTTACTTATCAGCAATGATGCAGTGGTCAAGGAATACCGTAAGGCGGGTAGTGAATACACTTGTCGAACTCGGGCTAGTAACACTCAAGCTTGAGGGCAAACGAATCGCTTTTTTACAAGTTAGATTAGCTGAGCGGGTCAGGGAAGGGTACAAGCAGCTAAAATCTCGACTTTTTGACGTGAGACAAAAAACTGTTGGCGTTACTCTCAATTCAATAAATAAGCCAATGGGACTAAATAGGCCGGGTAAGCATGCTACGCCAGCGGAACACGCGTCCTACCTTGCAGCAATGAAAAAAGCACAAAACCACTGACAAAAAAACAACTGTTTGGAATCCAGACACTGTTCTGGAGTTTTCTCGTGCCTAAAATTCAGATTAGTCTGCAATTTATACAATTCAACAAAGCGAACGCTCAAGTTTTTAACCATACACGATAAAATAATAAAAATAAGAGACAAGCGAAAGCTATGGAGCCCGCGCTAAACACAAGTGGTGCCATCCATACGCAGATGGATAAAACTAGCTCCATCCACAATCGAAATTCTCCATAGATATGCTTAAAATTCCAACCACGTTCGGAACGTGCCAAAAGTAACCACATTAGAATAAGATAGAAAAAGAAAGAAGAGGATAGGGGGGATTAACCCACTCACAAATTTTTTTAATCGAACTATGATTATAGTTAGATTATATCAACATGAAATTCATGTGTTTTTTCTTCGTCATAATTCAGTCGCCAGAACAAACCATTTCTCTTACCTGATTAAGATTTTCAAACAAGTAAGCATCAAGAAACTATCTGCGGAATAAACCACTAAAGCGCTCTACGAAACCATTTTACTGCGGTTTACCTAGCTGTATATATACCAGTTCAATATTATTGGATTCACACCAATCCGTCAGCGTCGCCGAAATTAGCTCTGGTCCATTATCCATTGGTAACCCTCACTCAGACTTAAGCTGTTCTAACACGCGTACGTGACGTTCTCGAATAGATTCACACAATCAGTTAAAAGATAATAATCTCAACTGGAGTGTATATGAAATCGCGAAAAAGCTACTCAAAAGAATTCAAACTGGATGCCGTAAGTCTGGTTACAGAACAAAATTACAAGATCGCTGAGGCAGCTCGTAGCCTTGGCATTAGCGCCAATATGCTAGGCCGCTGGCTTAAAGAGCAGGAGTCGGAAGGTGCTCATGCATTTCGTGGCAACGGTAAGTTGACGCCGAAACAGGAAGAAATTCGGCGGTTGCGAGAAGAAAATAAGCGCCTAAAAATGGAGAAAGAGATCCTAAAAAAGGCGACGATCTTCTTTGCCAAAGAAACCAAGTGAAATACGGTTTCGTAACCCAACATAAGAAGATCTGGCCGATTAGTCTGATGTGTCAGGTTCTGGGGGTCAGTCGCCATAACTATTACAGTGCCGTGCGACGAAATGAACAACTTGAACCCGAACCACAACATGATGAGCTAATTGAGTGGGTTGAAATAATAGCAGATTCCAGTGACTTTACCTATGGCGTAAGGCGAATGAAACGTGCACTGGATTCGCTCGGTTACCCGGTTGTAAAACAGCGTACGAGAGCCTTGATGACGGAAGCCGGCGTGAGCGTAATACGGCGTAGAAAATACAAAGTAACGACTAACAGTGACCATCAACAACCTGTCTTCAATAACGTGCTGTCACGTGACTTTGATGCGCAAAAACTAGATCAGGCATATGTCTCTGACATTACTTATATCTAGACGCAGGAAGGCTGGCTGTATCTGGCCGTTGTCATTGATCTGTTCTCACGCAAAGTCGTGGGCTGGAGTGATGAATGCTCAGCTTGTGTGTAATGCGTTAACAATGGCTGTATGGCAACGTAAACCCAAGGCAGGTCTGATACATCATTCAGATCGTGGTTCACAATACACCAGACGCCAATTTAGAAGACTTCTGACGCGGTACAAGGTAACAGGCAGCGTGAGCAGGAAAGGTGATTGTTGGGACAATGCCGTTGTGGAGAGCTTCTTCGGTACAGTAAAACAAGAGCGAGTGCAATGGCGTCACTACCAAAGCCGCCATGCTGCTCAGCAGGATATCCTGCAATACATTACTATGTTTTATAACAGTCAAAGAATGCACTCATATCTGGATTGCAAAAGTCTAAACCAATATGAGGCTGATATGGCTAATTTAGGAAAAGCGGCTTAACTGAGTTGTGTGAATTTGGTTGACCACGTCACTCTTACAAGTGTGAATAATGGTGTGATTTCGCTGCATTTTAATATAGCTAATAATGGAATTGGGCTGGCCTTTATCAGTTCATTGACGGTTCTCCATAACGGGAAGAAAGTAGATAAGGATACCGATGTCCCTCAACTAGTAGCGCGACGCTCTAAAGTGAACATTGTTCATAGTTCGACGCACTGGCTTGCTAAAGGAGCATCTTTGGTTGTAAACGAAAAGCTTACTCTATTTTCTCTGGATGTAGGGCAGGGAAGAGAATATCTCAAACAGGATATTGAGGCGACATTTGATGAATATGATTTAGTGATTGAATATTCAAACGCCTATAAAGAACGCTTTGTTTTTGATACTAGAGAAGATTAAAACAGCAGTGAAACGGGTTAAATAAGCTTTAGAAGGCTCGAAGGAGATGGCCATACTATATCCATTTTGTTCGAGGCCTTACTTCTTAATGTTACTAGCTTACTCTGACCAATACTTTTTCTTGAGGTGTAACTTAAGAAGAAAAAATATTAATTGGCGACAGGCAAAACCGGCTACTACAAATAAGGCAACGCCTATCATCGCCTTGCCTTTAAATAACAGGCCAAACAACGCTGCTCCCAAGACCCCAATAAAAATTATGTTAGCTAGCATGCCTAGAGGGTGGGCATTGCTAGCATGGCCTACGATTAACTCAAGTTCCTGCTTATTGGGTTTCATCTTGCTTTTCATACTCCCAGATTCTTTCTAAAATAACTGCTCTTAGAGCATCCGCAGCGCCAGGTGAACTCAGTACGTAGATTCTTTTAGTAGTACAGATGGTCGATACCGTTCGCAGGGTGCTTTTGTCCACGCCGTCGTGCGTGTACTGTTTATCTTGGCCAAAGGCAAAAGGTGGTACTCCAGAAAGCTCTTCAATTATCCGCTCTGGCTCTTTATCTCGACGCTTTTGTGCTTCTTTCAACATTTGCTCATTGAGCGCTCTCAGCCTATCAAGTCCTTTTTTCAAAACAACTCCTACGTTTTCCACTTTCTAATGCTGTTACTGCATAATAGACATTTCTAACTACTCTGCCAGTGATGTCTTATCGACTTTATAAAAGTGGGCATGCTGCAAAACAAAATCTCGGCTATGACTTTACGCCTCAAAAAGCGTCTCAAATGATGCTACGCCGTTCTTACGTAAAAACCTAGCCAAGTTGTCGAGTCGCCATGTTCTAGGTTCGTCTGAGCGCCCATGGCGCATTACATAAGCTATTTCTGTATTGGCATTGATGGCCACGACAAAAAACTTCTGAGGTTCGGTTGGGCTTTCTTGAGCTATAACCTTTGTGATGGATTGAGTTTCCAGCTGTCTAACAAACTCACCTTCTTTTATTCTATTGAGTTTCCAGCTGTCTAACAAACTCACCTTCTTTTATTCTATAGAACGCGTTGGGTATAACTTACATCTTGGGATATTGTTATCGACATTATGGTGTATTGTTGATTCTTGTAAAGCCCATCCACCCACTAAGCCGGTTACTTTTACACTTATGAACTCAACGTGATTTCATCAGCTTTAACACTACATGTGCTGTTTTACTTAAATTTTGAACACCATATGTCGTGTTTTTATAAAAACGCTTTTTTAAGAATAAATTTATTTTTATGTCCTAGAAATAACTATAAGTGCTTGCATTCCGGGCATTTTACGCTTGTATAACGCTAATAAGTTAGTTGTTACTAACATAAATTTCATGCCAGTTTGAGTGCTCAAAATACCACCAGGTATTGGGTTGCATTAAGACAAAAACCTCACTATCTTGTTTTTGACGCTGGAAATTCGTACAGGGTGTAAGCGCTGTGGCTTTCTAGGGTTGGGAACCGAAAGGCCAGCGGCAACTGGCCTCTCTGAATCGGGACTCATTGTTTAGTAAATGGACCCATGAAGATTATCAATCGGCATTGGACATCTTCATGCTCAAAGTATCGTAAATGGCTATAAAAAATCAAGAGAGTTAACAAGTAAATTTGTACTTCAACATTACATATTTATAGAACCTTTTGCAGGCCCTGGCGGCTTTAATAAGGATTTCAATGAGTTCCTAATTACTTTAAGTTAGGAGCTAAATAATGGCTTTATTAAGATTTAAGGACACGCCATGTCCTCATAAATATGGCAACATCTGTACACATTCTGAGTTTGAACCTTTGGTGTGTGACAAACCCACCGTTACTGGAGGGTTCGAGCTATGAGTGGTAATTACATTGAAGGTAACTACGTGTTTTGTCGCTTTAGACGCAAGAAAAACAGTACAGAGATGTTAGATGCTCATGATTATGGGTATAAAGCGTGGCGTATCCCTATAAAGCGTAAGAGCTAGTAGGATACTGCATTAGTGGGGGCCGGATAGCCCCCATTTTTATATTCTCACTTTGGACAACACGCCTTCAGCTATCAGATCCCCAGTCTTTTTGTCGAAGTCTTCAGAAGCATCAGCAAAGGTTTTACTCAAAGCAACATCAACATCCGCGTTAAGTGCTTCAATGTAACCCATAGCCAACTCATCATTTAAGAACGTCTTAGCTGCATGTGACTTCCAATGTCTCATTTGAATGTCTGCCCAGATGTAATGATTATTTTTAGACATTACCTTCATGGCCATCCGCAGTTCCTTGCGTCTGAATTGATTTCTGAATGGATGCGCTGAAATCACGTCGTAAAGCGGGGTGAGCCAATGGCCAGTATGGTCAAGGTAAACACTGAAGTTCTTTGCGTGGCCATCAATACCCATTAACAGCCAAAATACATATTGCGCAAGAAAGAACTGATACATGTCATTTTCGCTATCAGTACTAAAGCGAAGCAGATTGGCTATCTCACTCGCACCCGGACCTCCATTTGCTTCATACTTTGACTGGCCAGCCCTACCAAGCGCTTGGCACATGTCTTCTTGAGTAAGTCGGTATATTAGGCCGTCCTCACCTTGCTGCCTATCAAACCGTTCAACCACCAGCGCTTTTTGGTCACCGAAAGTGCGTATATCCGCTTGTGCAACGTTGAATCCCAAGTAACGCATAAATCTCAGGCAGAACCATTAATTATCTACACTGTTTGTTAGCTTTAGCCCGTTTTCTAAATCATGGATTGGCAGTTTGAATATATGGGTTGTTGGAGTGGTACCTAGAGGGCGATGCCATTTTCCTTCATGAAGTGTCAGCGCGGTTTTCTCTTGTGCACCTGCAAGGGATATTCTGAATACGTCATCATCATCCATACCTAGTGTTTTACGTCTTACTGTATTCCTAAGGTGCGCTTCGATATCGGCATGACTCATTGCCTCAAGCTTCAATTCGTCGATCCCATCGACGGGTTCCGCTGTTAAAGAAAGAGAGCCAACGCAATCACGGCCAATCTCACTCAACAAATCCATTGTGTCTGTAGAGTAGGCGCCAACACGGTCAACAATTAACTTACGAATCTCAATGTCGTCCGGCAGTAGGTTGTCGAAGTAAAAGCGCACCAGGTCACCGGTGTGTCTCTTTTTGGTAAGCGGCATCGATAAACTAATTGGGTGTGCGTATTCTGCGGATAGCCACTCATCGTCGTAAGTAAATGCATGCGTGGCACCAGAGCGCTCGAATGTACCTACGTGCCGGCCATTGATGGCCACTGAGAGATTGTTAGTTTTTCTCCTCTTAGCCATAACTATTCCTTAGCTTTATTCTTACTAACAACCACCGGCGTTCTCGTTGGCTTACTGACAAACTTACCTGATTTCACTCTTCTTAATGGGCTTTTAACGTCTTTTGGGGCGTTCTGGGGAATACGCTGTCCACCAGCTACTGCTGCTGTCCCATCTGTTTTATGAGTGTTTTGGTTTGTCATATCGATATCGATATTGAGAACGTTTAGAACCATCAGCACAGTACCAAATGACACGCTGGTGGGGTCATTCTCTAATCTCGATACAAAGCGCTGGTCTTTACCAATTTTAGTGGCCAAGTCTGTTTGAGACCACCCTAGCGCCTTGCGTGTAGATGCTATGTAGTGACCTACGTCTTTTGGGGTCTTAATTCTCATTGTTAACTCAATATATTCCATAAGAAGTATATTTATAAATATACCTTATATTGCATATTTTTCAATATTCTCTAAAAGGAATATTATTTTTTATTCTATATAAAGAATATTTGAGAACGCGGCAAGAAAGAAAGGGCGTTACCTCCACACCGTTATTCGGCGGTTCTGGAGGTAAACAAAGCGAAACGTTGTGATACAACTGAGAGGCAGGGGGGACTAAAGCACCTGTTATCGGAGGTGCTTAATGCCGGGTTTAGGAATTTGATGCTGCTATTAGTTCATTTCTAATCGCGATAAGCAGCTCTTCAGCCTGAATGTTGTGACCTGCGATAATACCCACCAGCGTTAACAAATCATTATTGGGTTCGCTACTGCGTACCGAATCGATTACTGCTCTAGCGGCCGCTAGTGGGATTGATGAAATATTTCGAAAAGACCAAAGCGATAAAGAGAACAGAATTTTGCTTAGTTTCCAAAATGATCGAGGCAAGTCAATACTTCGTCCTGCTGGAGATTACAAAGAGTCATTGAGTTTTAGGCTGTATATTGTTGGCCAAGGTAATCATGAGCTTAAACTTCCTTTGGACGGGAAATCTGGTAGGCCAACACTTAAAGGTGGTAAGCCTCACAACATAGCGGAAACTTACAATGTGAAGACTGGTCTTGAAGCTATTTTTATAGATGGGGAAATGTTAGTGACCTATCAATATCCGGCGGGTTCAAAAGTTTTAAGTGCGGCACTGGCGGAGCGAATAAATAGAGGGCTCTCCAAATTTCAGAAGCAGATGCTGAGATGATTGACGAAGCGGTATTTTACAATTTCACCTTAACATCTTATACAATCAGAAATCACTTTGAAAACACAAAAAGTTATCTTCTTTATACCTTTAATTGCCTTCGTTGCAATGGATAGAAATTGACATGGCCGCTGGCCAGCCAATTTCTGAACCAAGTACCCAATAATGTTTTTGCAGTTCTTATTTTATATCTCTCAGTCATTTTATGCATCCAAAAAGACCGTGAAAAATTTTCCTTAAGAACGATGAGTAAATGGATAAAGGTATAGTCGCCGACTTCTTTTAAAAAGGCTTAGGTACAAAGGCTTTTTCAGTGGTAAATATAGACAGGTCTTTGCCTCAGTTATTGTGAATAAAATTATCATTTTGCAAAGTTTAGATTCTATAGCGCGGTCGTACAAAAATTAAGCATAACTACATTTTTGGACTTTTTTAAGAGCGTTCTCTGTACCGTTCTCTGTACCCCAAAAAAAAGCGTTCCTTTTTATTTTATTTTTAAGAAGTAACGTGGGGGGTACGATCAAAAAGTATGTCTGAATGGAACAAGAAGTAACGCTCTAGACATTGTTTTAATCAGGAAGTTGCTTTCCTTATTCATCTCGGTACGAGCAAAATGTTGAAAGAGTAATATTTATTCAAAAAATGCGAAAATTTAAGTGTTTTCTGATGTATATAAGACTACGTATTATATAACGGAATTGAGTGTGAGATGTTAATCTAAAAATATCATTTTCTAACCTTTCCGTATTGCTCTCCACAGCCTTTTTTACGATATTTTTTTCAAAAAACGACGTAAAAATATTGATTTTGGCACTGTTCTCCTTGGTACAAATTTATAATTTTTTTAAGGCCGTTTAGTGATACATCGCCGATAAAACTTACGTAACAATTTGGCTTATATTTGATGCGGGAATTCGTTTCCTAGGTGCTCCGCCCGTTAAGTTAACCTGCTTTTTTGTAATTCACTGTACACTACAATGAGCTGCTTAAAGCCGAAGCACTTTCCTGTTTTATCATTAAACCTTTGACGTTTTCATTTAGTCCTCGCTCCCATGATGAGTAAAAATTCGCGAAGTAAACGCCCGTTTTGTAATTTTCTGCCACTATTTCATGATCGGAAAACTCACTACCATTATCCACTATGAATGTGTGAACATGGCTGGGGCTTTTCTATAATATGCGCTTTTCATTGGTTCTTTTATTATCAAAAACAGCTTACTTGTCCGTTCGACAAGACTGACTAATATGCTTGCTCCTTGCTTACCTAAAAGCGTACCGACTTAGCAATCGCCGAACAGTTTCTTCTTGTTCACTGTAGCGGGGCGACGCTTGATGTTAATGCGATTAGGGATAATCAGACGCTTCGTGTAGCTGCCTTAAGGGTACTTAAGAATACCGCGAGCCAGTTTTATTTTGGCCTCCATTTTTCATTCACGACAGACTTAGCGAAGGCAATGGTGAGTGCTGATATACAATATTATGCAGCATCTATTCTAAGCTTGGTCGCTTTGTAGTACGCAAACATCCGGCAGGTATTGCGTACTATAGATTTTTTTCGTCAAACCTATCGGCGAATCGTATTGTGACTATATTTCAAACGACTTCTAATTCCTCAGCAACTTAAATCCTCTCTTAAGTAGACATCTTTATTAAATCGTTGTCCCTCGTTTAAGTGCTTATATTTCTTAGTAACAACTCCTGTTTTTCGCCACTACAAAGTTCAACCAACAGGCAGTCGCTCTCTTCTACCTGTTCAATTAAGTGTTGTGTACTTATTACCTTGATTCGAGATTAATAGCCACTCGAAACTTGTGTTTAGTAAAACAATTGTTAGGCTCTTATGTGTGTTTTAAGCCAATAATCAATATGAGACACTGCGCAAAATAGCGTATTTTGCCTCGATGGTGAGAATAGAGTAGGGCAGTCCGGCGATGGCAACGACACATTTGAGCCTCGATACGGACTCTCTAGGGGCTGTTGATCTTTGCTGTACATATTTCACTCAGCAGTACATCGGTAGCCACATCATTGAAAATGCCAGTGACACCATACTGGCATAATTCCTCGCCAATTTTTCATACCTAGTTGATATTGAACGATAATGTTTAATTCGTGCGAATGCATTTTTCAACTAAGTGCCTATATTTATAAAGGCACCAATCGACACTGTTTTTGTCTATATCTTGGCCATAATTGCGTTTCGGTATGACAGAAGTGCCTCCCTTGGCTTCAATATATTCCCGCAAAGAATCACTATCGTACCCTTTGTCGCTGACGAAAATATTTATTTCTTGCAAATGGTCAACCAAACTTTGAGCACGAGTAATGTCGTTTCTTTGGCCTTCCGATAGCTCAAAATATATAGGAAGTCCGCCACTATCCACAGCCAAATGGATTTTCGTAGAATTACCACCTCGGCTCTTACCTATGCATTCATTATCTGATGTCGCAGCACCTGTACTATGCTGATGGGCTTTAACAATTGAACCGTCCGCAAAGACCCACTCATAATCAGCAAGTTTTGCTAACTCATTGAATAACATATTTAATAGACCTTTCTTTGACCACAAATTGAAGCGTCGATAAATGGCACTCCAGCCACCAAACTCTGTGGGTAAATCTCGCCAAGGGATACCAGTTCTCAGGCGGTAAAGTATTCCTTCAAAGGTCATTCTGTGTTCTGGTTTATTGTAAATGCGGCCAGTGCTCTTCATTACTTGAAGTAGCTTTTGCCACCGCTTATCAGTTAGCATTAGTCTTGGCATGGTATTGAGTTGTTAATTTATTTTTGGCGAAACGAATTATAGCGCTTTACCATGCCGGTCAAAAACTAATCACGAAAGATCAACAGGCCTTAGGGGTGATAATTATTTTGATTTAACGGCGTTTAATATCTCTCCAGCGCTTATACATTGACAACCCCTAATGTCGATTTATTTACAATAGAGAGGGATTATTACTTATTTTTATTTGAAGACAGTACTAGCCAACAAACAAGTTGCGTTATTTTTTACCTCAATGAAAGTTCGCAACTGACTGTTAATTTTGAAAGCCCCATAGTCTCTAGAACCGTCACGCCAGAACAATCCAATGTTTCAGTTCCAGAGCCCCAAAAGGGTATTATTCTGGCTGTGGGTGTAATGCTGTTACTATTACGGCGCCGGCACCAATAAGTACATTCATCAGGGCGTTTATCTGTATACCAAAGAGGATTTTAGAGCCTTCCCTGCCGGTGAATTGATGTTAGGTCACCGCGATATGTTCAACGTCTAAGCGCAACTGCGTTGCCTTAATGCCTTAAAGTGCTTCCATCGTCCTTCTCATAATATTTCAGGCCGGGTGGCGGGCAAGTACCCTGGCATTTTGTTGCTTGAGAACCATAACGACGTCATTAATACCATTATCGCCGTTAACAGTACGAAGACGGCTATCAAACACCGCGTGCAGGATAGAAAGCCGGATGGTTCACACGGACGCAATCATTTGCAGAAGCACGAGTTCTTACATCAACACCGTTACGCCGAAATTATCTCCTATCAGCTGTATCGTCATATCGATGTCATTAACTGTCGCCCTGATACGGACACCGCGCTTAAAAGCGTGAACTTTTATTGGGCTTACAAGAACGCTGACCAACGTTTTTTGCCTGATAGAGCCAAACACTACCTTTACAACTGTAACTCTAGCCTCAACCTTAAGCAGCTTAAGGCGCTCTCAACGCGCATCGATGAGACGCAACATAGTCACCGGTTTTATGTCCGTAAAACTCGCAATGCATCGGTGAATTTGTCGCTGTATTACGAGGCAGCACGGGGTAAGCCGCTGGTAAATACCATCAATGCCGCACAGCCCGTTATTTTGTGTAATTACGAGGATGTCCCCACAATGTTAAGCGAGCATGTGCCGCAAAAACGCAAAGCAAATAGACAAGGGCATGCGTGGGAGTGTTTGAGTGAGACTATAAACCTCTACATGAGATCTATAACAGAAGAAGATAAACAACGGGAGAATAGCTAGTCAAATCCTCACTACTAACCCAAGCATACAAGCTCAACGACTTAGTTGACCGCTTCAATTTTAAATTTTTCTATTCTTCTATACTGCTATCAAGCTAGCATTTTTTATGAAGAGATAGCTTTTTGCTTTGCCCTTACGTGACGGCCCCAGTTTTCGGTAGGATATGTGAGCAGAAACTTTCACGCAGGCGACAACAAACAATTATATGAAGGTAATAATGTAAAGAGTTTCCATACAGCCTTAACTTCAGTACTTATAACTATCTATTATTTTTTTTCGAAGGTTTGCTATGGCCAGAGACCCATGAAAAACCTATGTATATAATTAACAATGCCACAGCTGTACCTGCAAGAACAAATAATTGTATTACGTCCATACCTAAATAACTGATCCTAAGTCTGCTTCATCTTTGCGATCCCATGCTGGTTGCCTGGAAATGGCGATGCAGCTTCCATAAAGCGCCGTACTCGTTGTAGCAATTCCCACATTTCAGTGCACCTGTGATTGCGGGTTACAGTTTCATGCAACGCATGCCACAACTTTTCAATTTTATTGACCCAAGGGCTGTAGACTGGCTGGAACAGCAAGGTAAATTTGGGATTCTGCTTCAGCCATGCCTGCGTCTTTTTGCTTTTACGAATAATGTAATTGTCCACAATCAGCGTGATGGTTTTTGCTTTCCGGTACGTTTTTCTTAAATGCTCCATTAGCCGGATAAATATCTCAGAGCATTTTGAGTGTCGCCCCACGTAAAGCACTTTGCCTGTGCCGGCATTTAACGCGCCGGCCAGATAGTATTTTTCATTTTGTCCTGGCGTTGGAACTAACCGCTGCTTTCCTCTGAACCCCCAATCCGCACCTATTTTGGGATTCAGATGAATATCCACCTCATCCTCGTAAAACACCGGATGTTCGGCACAACACTTCTCAAGCGCGGCTTTAATCGCTGCCAGTTTCTCTTCCTTGTGTGGATCTCTTATCCGCAAAGTAGGGGCTGCTCTACGCCAAACAATACCGAGTTCTGGCATCCACCGCCGTAAAGTCGAGCTGTGTACACGGATCCCAGTATTCTCCTGAATGACCTTCGCCAGTAATTCCGAACTCCATCGGCTACGCTGATAACCGAGATCTTGTGGTGTCCATGGAATCAGCAAGAAGAGTAACTGCACTATGATGTCACCCGGCAAATAAGCCGGTTTGCCATGCTCAGCATCTTTTAAACCGTCTATTCCTGATTCTTCATACCACTTGCACCAGCGACTGACCGATGAACGTGCTGCACTCAGCAATAACGCAACGTGCTTACGGGACTGGCCCTTGTGAACCAAAAGCACAGCATTTGCCCGACGACTAAAGCGTTTATCCTTACTGCGTTGAACGATTTTTTCTAAACGGCGTCGCTCAGCCCGGTCAATCAATGCTATTCTGTTCATGCTCAGTGTGGTTCTCGGTAATTTCTTTTTGGCGATTGATCTGATCGCAGAAATCACACTGACTTCCCTCTATGGGGTGATCTACACTTAGGAACAGCTATTTAGCCTCTTTTACTAACTCTCATTTTTCTTATTCCAACTGCTTTAAAAAACTTCGTTGCAATAGTAATTGCACTACCTTTTTGAAAGACGAAGCGTTGAAGCTGTTTTGTATATTGAAAATGGTCAAAAGCTACTAGAACGATTCTGTGTGAGAAAACTGACCTGACGTTAAACAGAACTTTCCGATATAGCCTGTTGCTCTTTTCTTAAGGTTTAATACTGGAAGTCAGCTGCTGGAGAAGACTAGGTTACCAGAAGAGTTAACATTTCACTCCCCCTAGGGCTAATGATTTTGGGTTGCTAGTATATAAAGCGAAAGAAGTAAGCTCTGACTTTTGTTTCAATTGTGCGCTTATGCTCCTTGCAGCTCTCAACAGCCATGTTGAAATTAATACTCCCCCTAATTTCAAAGTCGATTCTAATAGTTTTTTATTATCTGGCGCCTTAAGACAATTACAGGGTCTACGGAAAATGGGAAACATAGAGGGGGCGAATGCGAACACATAATAGAAACAGTAGTATGTAGGTAAAAGTAAGTGTCTATGCAAGTAAACTATTACTGTGGCGCTATAAAGAATATAAAGCAGGAGTTTGATTTGTAGGCTATTACAACTACACATGTCTGTATATACTTAAACTTTTTTATTAGGCTAAGTGCACACTAAGTTTGCTTGCTAATTGTAAATTTAAATAGGGTTTATGATGACTAGAACCGACTGGATTTTTAGTGATGAGGGCTATAGCTTACATCAAGAGTTTCCTAGTGGAGACAGTGTCTCTAATCCAAGTGACAATACAAACCCAGCAGAGCTAGTAGTCGACTTCCCTGTTTCATTCAATGTAACCCAAGGACATACCGGTGATGACGCCTTTTCTCAATTGTCTGTTGATATTCCGGCAGACATAATGGATAGGATGGCCATCGCTTGGTGCAAAAAAAGAAGACTGCACGGAACGCTCGGAGGTTCAGTTGGCCGTGAGTTTGGGTCCGTAGATTGTGATTACGACGAGCAAGCTTCCGAAAGCCTTGAAGAAGATGCTGAGTTGCAAGAACTGGTAAAAGACAGCGAAGAACAGCCTGAAATACAAGCAAAACTCGAGTTTGATAATATTTTTGAAGTTGTTGCAAGGACCAAAGAGGAAGCTAAGCGGCTAAAAGAAGAGTCTGATGATTTGATTCAAAATAGGAACATCAAAGAATCAAGAACAGAGCGCTCGATGTTACCTAAGAGACACAAGCGAGTGGCTTCAGGCATTATCGACCATATCAAATCAAATCAAAATGCTAATGACGAACCACTACTACTTTCGGCAATTGAAAAAGCGCTATTAGCCGACCACATAATCTCTTCAGACGAGCATTTTTTAGACTCAATCTGGCAGTTTGAAGATAAATTAGCGACTGGGGTATATGCACCGGGATTAGACGTCAATGGTCGATGGGTACTCGTTGGGAAAGATAGCCGCAATGACACACTGGTTGCTGCACTCGAGCCTCTTAGCGTTAAAGTTGTTGAGCGATTAATCCAACAAAAAAAGCTGACTTCAGAATTATCTCCGCGATGGATTACACCAAAATTACAATTAACGATGTATCATTGGGAATTAACTTAAAGGTTAGTTCCACTTATCTATCAAACAATTGCAGGCGGAAAGGGGCAAGAAACGGTTATTACTTTTACTTTAAAGCGAAAGTAAACTCACGAGAATCACCTATAAACTTTGAGAAATTTTTTTCGCATTTTAAACTATGGTAGCGATAAAAGTAGATGGCTATATTTATTCTTTATGGGTCGACAACGCTCTACTCTCAAAGCAAGCAGGTTACCTACTAACAGACAAAGCGTCTACAATATCCGAGCGTTGTTTAGGCATTAAAGACCGGCGCTAAGACTATCTATTCGGTTGAAAACCTGGCGCAGCGCAGTAGTTTTACAGGAGGCGCCCAAGATAATATCGAGTGGCGTTCGTCCACTGAAGTATTCGTTATTATTAACCATTCGCATAAATCCGTTTGTGTTTTGTCGATTGGAGAATATTGCCAGTAAGGTTTGATGAATATTAAAAATATAGCTAGCACACTCTAATTGCCTAGCATTAAGCGCTATATCTTCCCAACCTTGTTTAAAAGCTAGATATGTGTTCACTGATATACCGAGAATAGTGGCCTTTTCAGAGTCAGTACATCCCCAGCTGTCAAGAATCGTACTAGCTATATTGAGCGCTTCGTAAGTATTGGCTTCTAATTGTTTTAAAATGTTAGCTTTACTGTTCATACTGAATACCTAATGAATTTTTGTTCGATCAATTCGGTGTTTTAATGCGATTTTTAACAGGCCGCTCTCATCGCATTACATTAAAAGCATAACCGGACAATTACTAATAGTGAAGTTTGTTATATTTTTTTTTATATTTAAATTCATTTAAGTGATAAAGATTTTCAAATTAAGGTTTTTAGTCGTTTTGAACAATCGCAAGAACGACAACACTTTCGAAGCATAGTTGAAATATAACAACTTTGTGGTCGTTGTTATATTTCAATAATTTCTTTTTAAATCAGAGTGTTGAAACTAAACAATTGTTGTCATTAGTAGTAGATTCATTACACTCAAGCAATCACCTCATGCAATATGATTTAAGACTTGAATGGATACAAAACTTTTCGAAATTGCACGCCCCTTTGTCTATAAACGTTCGCTAGCCAAATTATTAAGTAGCCGCCAGTATTTTCTTGTTTGGGCATGGAAGTAATATGCAAAAAATTCTTTCAACACCAAAAACAGTAAAGCGCTTCAATCAATGGAAAAAGGACATCGCAAATATTGATAACTACCGAGCGTTCTTGACTGTTCGACAAGTTAATAAAGTAGGAAGAAGGCATTGGCTCTTTTGTAAGCGGCAAAGACGCGAGGTTCACCTATTAAGCGATGCAGAACTATACACTTATCATAAACTGCTCTGGAGACCAGGCACAATTCGAGTGATGGAGCAATTTGAAGCTACCTCGAGCTTCCATAGTCACAAACTCAATTCGTTAAAAAGGATTTATAACCGATTGTTTTATAGATAGTCCAAGTCATAAACTTAATTTCGGATTGACAAAAATGAATAGAACAGCTTCAAAAAATTTAGAAGAAGCAATTAAACTACTAAAAGAGTTTCACGATATTTTTATGGATAACGGCAAACCTCGTAGTAAACTCTTAAAAACCTCAAAAATTGAGATTTACGCAAGATGTAATACAGTTAGAGGACAGAATCATTTTTGCTTAAGTACGATCGCTATTGACCCGATGATCCAAAATCAACAAGTTTTTACTACTCTTTTGTTATTCATAGAATACGAGTTAACCTATGACTCAATGTCAGTGGAGTCGGTACTATCGCCGCGATTGGCTGATTTTTTAAAGAGAAAAGGATTCAAAGTTACGCTAGGTGACAAATCGTCATCTGATTTTAAGGTTCACTGCAAAAACTTAACGAAAAATTTCAATCAAACTAAGGTGGTTAACAAAAAAGAACCTTAGCTATCATAACTTCCGTTTCACGCATGATAACAAGCATTATCATGCGTGAATGTTGACCTTCATCGCTGAGTTACGTAACCCATAACCGACTCGTTGGACTGGAGTTTCCACCATAACTCGACAAGCATTTAAATATTATGCGCTGAAGTACAGATTATTGACTACCTACTTCTGCTTTGTGCCATTAGCGGACACTCAATCTTGACACCAAGTGATCAAAAACCAATCGAATACGTTGTGGTACTGGACCACGTTGAGGGCGATAAATATATAAATCCCAAGGCACCGGCTCGACCTCTTCTAACACTCTTATAAGTTTCTCTTGGCGTAATAAGTCTTGGACCAAAAAGTCAGGAATTTGAGCAAAACCTAGTCCATTTTGTATAGCCATTAATTCAGCTTCGGTGTCGGCACTTCGAAAACGTGTTATGGATGGCGTCCACTGTCTTTCCATGGAAAAAACCCATGGCCAAAGCTTTCCCGTATTGCGATCTACTAACCCTGTAGCGGGCAAGTGGTTTAGTTCTTCAATAGACGCAGGCCTTCCTACTCTATTTATTAACTCAGGCGAAGCCACGACATACATATTAATTTTGGTGAGCTGGCGGGCAATAAATCGACTATCTCTCATGAAGCCGATACGAATCCCAATATCTATTTTTTCGTCAACTACATCCACGCGCTCGTCACTGAGTGTCAGGTCTATATCCAGTTGAGGATGTATTGTTGAAAGTTCCAGTAATACTGGCATTAAGCATTTATGACCAAAACCAACAGGCGCTGCGATACGAACCCGCCCTTGTAATTCATTACCCGAATTAGGGGTGCTTGTTTGAAACAATTCATCTACAGCACGCAGGCGTTCTTTTGCTATCACAGCAAATTTTTCTCCAACTAGGGTCACTTGTATGTGTCGAGTATTTCGATGAAATAAAAGCTCCCCTTGCAATCGCTCTAACTCCTTCACTGCTCGTGTGACTGCCTGAGGAGAAATTCCCAGACGGTTAGCCGCTTCTTTAAAGCTGCGAGACTCAGCAGCAGTACAAAATATCCGGAGCATTTCCAATCTGTTAAGCATCACAGTCACATTCAGGTTTGAAATGAATACATAAATATTATTCCAAATTATGGAATTGTGAAATTAAAACGTTTCCATTTATTGATTTTTGACGGTAAGGGATAATTTGCTCGTTATTTAGACAGAGTCATTTATTCAACTGATTTGAGGATATTAACTATGAGCAGTGTTTTAGCAAACAACATCAACGGTAAGGTCGTTGTTATCACTGGTGGTAGCAGCGGTTTAGGCGAGACCACGGCAAGACATTTAGCCAGCCTTGGCGCATCTGTTGTTTTGGGTGCCCGACGCATCGACAAGCTTGAAGCTATTGCTGCTGACATACGCACAGCGGGTGGAAAAGTTGCGGTTCAAGCGACAGATGTGACTAGCCAGGACGAAGTGAAGGCCCTTGTAAATCTTGCACAAGAGCGCTTCGGTAAAATTGATGTGGTTATCAATAATGCAGGGTTAATGGCGATTGCACCGTTAGCTGAGACTCGAGTTGACGAATGGGATCGCATGATTGACATCAACGTTAAAGGTCTGCTGTATGGAGTAGCCGCAGCGCTTCCGATCTTTCAGGCTCAGGGAACAGGCCACTTTATCAATATTTCGTCCGTAGCGGGTATCAAAGTATTCAGTCCCGGCGGCACGGTTTATAGCGGAACCAAATTCGCTGTTCGCGCTATTGCCGAAGGCTTGCGCCATGAAGTTGGAGGTAACATTCGTTCAACAATCATTTCACCAGGTGCAGTCGAATCTGAATTAAAACATGGAAGTTCAGATACTCAGGGGGCAGCCTTTGTAAAAGATTTTTATCAGCAAAATGAAATTCCATCTGAATCTGTTGCTCGTGCTATCGCATACGCAATTGAGCAGCCTGCGGATGTGGATATCAACGAGATTGTTCTGCGCCCAACTGTTCAAGAGTTTTAATTCGTTTAATAAAAAACCTATTAACCAGCGGGTGATTTAACCACCCGCTGAATATTCAGTTTGTGAGGTTATTGATGACAGCGTTAAAAAGACAAATGCGTGCTTTGGCATTAGATAGCTATGAAGAGGGTACAGTATTCCGGGATGCCCTGATTAACTTACCCTCTCCATCAGCAGGTCAGGTGCAAGTAAAAATATTTGCAAGTGGAGTCAATCCTATTGATTACAAGATCCGCCAAGGTATCGCTCCTTATGCCATGCCGGAATTACCCGCAGTACTTGGCACCGATTTAGCTGGAGAAATTGTTGCTATCGGCGACGGCGTCGCCGACTTTGCAGTAGGCGATGCCGTTTATGGTCTGACTGGCGGAGTGCGAGGATTGCAAGGAACATTGGCTGAATATGCCAACGTAGATGCTGAGTTACTTGCTCTCAAACCGAAAAATTTGTCCATGCGTGAAGCTGCGGCTTTACCTCTGGTTGCACTTACCGCTTGGGAAGGTTTGGTTGACAAGGCGAATGTTAAAGCGGGCCAGAAAGTTCTTATCCAAGGTGGAGCTGGCGGAGTTGGACATGTAGCTGTGCAAATTGCTAAGGCCTTAGGAGCCGACGTTTATGCCACTGCATCGACTGGAAAACAACAACGGCTCAAGGCGCTTGGTGCCACGCCAATTGATTATCACACTGCAAGCCCTGCTGAGTACGTGGACGCATACACCCAAGGCAAAGGATTCGATATCATTTACGACACTGTCGGTGGCTCTGTACTCGATGCCTCATTAGGTATCATTGCACATTATGGACATATTTTAAGCTGTGCTGCATTCGGCTCACATAACCTGGCACCGTCGTCATTGCGCTCTGCAACATTATCAGCGATTTTTGTATTACACCCACAGCTCAGCGGAGAGGGGCGCAAACATCATGGTGACATTCTGCGGCAAATTACGGCTCTCGTTGAAGCTGGACAAATTAAGCCACTACTCGATCCGTTACGCTTCTCCCTTGACACGGCAATGGATGCACATAATGCTGTAGAGTTGGGGTCCATGGGTAAAGTCGTTATTGATGTAATTGCTTAAAAAGATATTGTGGAGGATGCATATGAGCCCAAGAAAACTAATTCGAACTGTTCGTTTCCATGAATTAGGTGGCCCCGAGGTATTAACTATTGACTCGCTGGCGAGTCCAAGTTTGCAGGCCACTGATGTACGTATTGCGGTCAAAGCTGTTGGGCTCAATCGTGCTGATGCCATGTTTAGGCGAGGCAGCTATATAGAAAAGGCTGACTTCCCTTCGCGAATCGGCTATGAAGCATCCGGGATAGTCATTGAAGTCGGGGAAGAGGTAAATCATTTACGCCTTGGGGACGAGGTTTGTATTGTCCCTCAGATGGGGCTTTCTCAGAACGGCTGCTACGCAGAAGAGGTTGTCGTACCAAATGAATATGTGGCACTCAAACCAGCAGGGCTAACCTTTGCCGAAGGCGCAGCTGCTTGGATGCAGTACCTGACACCTTATGGCGCTTTGGTCGAAATTGCTAACGTGCAAAAAGGCGATGCAGTACTGATAACCGCCGCATCGAGCAGTGTTGGATTGGCTGCGATTCAAATTGTGAATTCTCTGGGGGGTACCGCTATCGCTACAACTCTAACAGGAGCTAAAAAGGCTGCTGTGCTCAAGGCTGGCGCGGCCCATGTGATTGCAACCCAAGAAGAACCGCTACTGGATAGCTTGAGAAGCATCTTGGGAGCAAACAATTTAAAAATCGCATTTGATGCTGTCGGTGGGCCGCAGATAGCTGAAATTGCTGAAGCAATAAGCCCTGAAGGAACAATAATAGTGCACGGAGCATTAAGTCCCGAAGTAACTCCTCTTCCCTTAAAAATAGCACTTCGTAAAAGTCTGACAGTTAGGGGGTATGTGTTTACTGAAGTTATAAAAGACATCGAGCGTTTTCGCAGAGCAAAGCAATTTATCCTCTCGGGTTTATCCGAGGGAACACTCAAGCCTGTCATTGATCGAAGCTTTAAATTTGAAGAGATAGTAGCAGCGCATCACTATCTGGAGTCAAATCAGCAGATTGGTAAAATAGTGGTCGAACTTGATTAGCAGTTCGTGGCTTCCACTTGTCTCTCAACTCAGTCAGTGGCTGATTTTGGTCGGGAATTTGCGTGTTCAGTGGCGAGTAGCATGGCGGAATTTATTGGAAGGCTATATAACCCAAGCAATGAGATTTGGACGATCAAACGGGGCGATAAAATTCTAGCTTCTGTATGAAAGTCAGGGCTTTGCATTGGTGGAAGAGAAACTAGGCTTACAATGGGGTATAGAAGTCTTGGAGCAACGCTTCACCAGGTGCCTATAAACGTGAATAAATATTTGAGGAGTCTCAATGACAGCTACAAAAGAAGAAGTTATCGCTTTCATGAAATCGGAGTTTCCACAAAGCAAATGCGTTGTGGAAGCAGTGAGCAACGGTGGAGCGACTGTATCGCATCATGTGGGTCAGGATGAATTACGTCCTGGCGGAACGGTTTCGGGGCCTGTCTTAATGAGTGTGGCTGATGTGGCACTTTATGTGGCGATACTTGGTAAAATTGGCATCGTGCCATTGGCAGTAACAACTAGCCTTAACATCAACTTCTTACGTAAGCCATCGGCAAATGAGCGAATCATTGCGGAATGTTCTCTGATAAAAGTCGGCCGTACTCTCGTGGTTGGGGAGGTTTCTCTGTACTCTGAGGGGGTGAGTGATTTGGTAGCACATGCTGTGGGTACATACTCTATACCGCCCTATACATCGGAACGAAGTGAAAATATTAAAACAATTAACTCTCTGAAAGCTTGACTTCGTTTAAAAGAAAAAAGGCAGTTATTTGAGGGGAAGATTAAGTGGTTATCAATTGTAATCTTATATAAACGCCTACTTCAGGCCTGAAGCGGAGGCATTGGAGCAATTCGAGGCTAACAAATAGAGTCAGTCGGACAGCTAACGCTGTCGCTGCTTTGGGCGTAGAACGTTCGCCCCATGTCTACAACGGACAAGCGCGTTAGTAACCGTCAAGGTCCGCTTCACGCTCATAGCTGCCTGTCAGATGGAGTCAAAACCGACTCATCGAAACTGTGAGATCAGATATGAGCTACTACAAATTATGGTGCTACAAATTATGTTACCCTGTCAGCGCCCCTTAATCGCTTCATATCTAATTAGGCGCTTACAAGGAAAATGCAGCTGATTAGGTAGCATTATTCAGGGCAACTCATGGCTGCAAACCTCTGACCTTGGGTTAGGGTATTACGTCTTGCTCTAGAGGCGGGGCGTTGCGGATCCATCAAGTTTAAAGGGTACGCCCGGCTCTTTGCCTGTTTGTCAGTTTGTGTATAAACATCGTACCAGCATTGGCAGTGCGCCATGGATTTACTATTTGCTAGACACGTAGAGAAAAAGACGCTTTCGGTAAGCTTTTCATCGAGAGCTTCGGTCATCCCAAACAAAAATGGCAATGTGATTTTCGCGTCACAGGCTTGCGCTTTGGCCCAGTTGGTACCATTCCCTTCAACGACTTTTAATAAAATTTGTGAAATTTCAAAGTTTTTGAATAGTTTGTCGTGTTGTACCTTAAGTACTGCTTGCGCGTTATCTAATGCGTCACCGCTAATGGACTTGCATGAGCTTATCAGGTAGTTACTTGCCTGAATGACCTGATAAACTTCCTGAGGCGTGTATTTTCTGCGTTTACCTTTGGATATGTCCTCAATAAGTTGTCTGGGTACACTGTTAATTAATTGAGAAAGCGTGCGCCAATCTTCAATTTGAAGTGCTGTGGCCGCTTGTGGGCAAGCTTTCTTACTAGGATCCTGTTTACAAGCTAAGGCGAGCCCCCTCAAAAGTGCATACTTAGGGCCTCCAGGGCACGTGTTTTCATTTTTACACATGTCCTTGCAACTTCCCCCTAATATTGTTGTGGTATAGCAAGCCCTGTCATTTTGAGACATCGCCTGTATTAGTAGTGCATTTAACTGTCGCCCTTGCTCCTCGATGCCCTCCTCTAAGGCAGACTTGGGTTTTAACTTGTAGTTTCTCCAATATTGTTCAGCTGATGTGGGCATACCAACACAAAATAAATTGGTGTGATCGTTGATGACTCCGGCCTGTTCAAACGGGATGGAGATTGAGATTTCATCTTCGTTGAGTATTTTCCTGATTTCAGTCGGATGTTCAGAAAAATGCTTCAGTTGTTCTGGGGTGGCGACTTCCGCAGTTCTCACCGCAATACATTTACAGTAGCCATCCAGGTTATCCCTTCCCCCTTTGCATTTTGAGTAGAGTGCGAGGGTATCCTCATTTACACCTGCTGCGCAAAAAAGGGGAAATGTGAGCGTTACCACAAAAAATAAAAAGAGTCTGTTCATCTGATGTCCTTTTCAAGATTTACTCAGGTGACAGGGTAACTTATTGTGGATTTTTTGTACAATTAGTGAGTTTTAACGCCCGCTGTTGTGTTGGCTCTGTAAATCTCTCCTAATTAGTTACATTCATAATTAGAGGTTTCGGCTTAAACAATCGCTCATCCACATCAAATAATAATACGTTATCCAGTATACATTTGGTTACCGTAAGTTCCTGCAATGATTGGTCAACGCTTTTTTGCCCCTATAAACGCACTTGATTACGTTGAAGGCATTGTTACGCACTACAACGAAGATAGTGGCTTTGTAACATTAATTACTGATGAGGGTGATTGTTTCAAAGGCTATGAATACCAATTAGAGCCCATAATCGATTAGAGTTTTATCAACGTTATGCAATGACAATATGCTTTTTATTTTATTTACGTTCCAATGTATTCAACCCTTACAGCTCGCATTGTCAGTTTCGAGTTGCCTATAAAACATACTCTTTAACAATGACTTATGAAAGATTTTGCTTATATTTTTCTTGACTGATTTAATAGCGTTGATAGTATTTATTAGAACTCAATTGTACTAAAGGGACTTAATACTTAATGTTTTATCAATCAATGTACATCTTAGCAATAACATCCGTAATTGCTTTCGTGGCTTGGTATAACTTTGTTGGCTGGAAACGTAAATTCCCTCTTAATTTGCAGGAATATTTAGCCAAGAACCCTACAGCGAAGACAAAAAATGGGATAGCTTGCGCTTTTTGTGGTTCAAAATCCCTTCGAAATTTAGGTGCACATAATGCAACAGATAGCCGCCGTCGTGTTAGTTGCAACAGCTGCTCCTCTCCGCTTTATCACGCTAAGCAATAATCTGTGTTGGTTCTTTGCTACCTATAAGCACATTCCTCAATAAAACTGCTACACAGAATTATCAAATAAGGAGAAATAATGGGACTTTTCACAAGTGGGTCCAAAGCTTCACCTAAACTTTATTGGGAACCACTTAAAAACGAAGGTACTTCGGGTGTCCTTAGGCACACATATCGAACTAAGGTACCTGGAGGGTGGTTGCTTAGCGCTAGTGATGCTGATGGTATGGGATTGACTTTTCTGCCCGATCCTAACCATGAGTGGGATGGGAATTCGCTGGAATAAATTATCGGAAACAAACGTTGATACTTACCCGTAAGCTGCTCGCAATGCTCACCCGCTTAATGACGTTGTCACCTCATCACACATTGATAAGGCCATGTGTAAGGAGTGAAGGCTCAACAAATCATGGTTTGTTTTCTATGCCCTGGTATTCGCTGGGGCGATTCCCCGCCTTGTAACACTCTTTGTTACTGGTGCACAACTTCCATTCTCCATAATAATAAAAGGTTCGGTCTAATCGAAACGTATCGCCTTTTCTTTAGCTTCGTTAAACCTGGCTTACAATACCGGCCATTTTCCAAGGTGTCTTAGTCACTACTTTCATCAGTCGAGAAGTTCGCAGCAGTTGTGAAAATACTGCAATCTACTAACGCTTCTGCGCGTGGGTCCCCTTTTCGCTTTCTACATGCCTTTGCCCTATCCCAGCCTTCATTGAAAGCATTCTCGATGAGTAACTTGACTCTATTTCTGTCATTTGGGTTTAATCTAAGCATGAATTCTTCCAAAAACAGGTTTTTGGAGGCAGGTAATGCATTGGAAATCTGTTCTTTTACCGCTCTAACTTCACTGTCGGCACTGACGTTGTAATGCTTTGAGAATAGGAGTTCAAATACCTCATCATAGTTACTGGCATGCAATTCAGCTTTTGCCATATCAATGTTTGCTTTGGTTTGGGGGCTCACATCTATGGTGTCAGTGCGTTTGATACCGCGGTGCTTATAAGCCCGATAGCGATTTTGAAATTGCTTAATTGAGGCCTGGGGTAACCACGCTCGCATAGCCGAATATAGGGCTTTTGGGGCCAGTGTTTGCCATTCTTTTATTGTTACACTGTCAGCATTTACTAGGGCTTCTTTGTCTTTCAGATACGTTGATTCGGGGATGGAAGATAAAAATTTTAATAGGTGATTAGCTAGATAGTCAGACCACAACTCTTGCTCTTTTTGTGCTTTGAACAAGGTGAAAGATTGTTCAAATTCACCTAGCTTTTGAGGCTTAATATGTTTTCTCAACGCGATGAAGCCCATGCTTTTTCCTAACGCTAAAACATCACGCTCGAGCTTGTCTATATTTACGTTGGTAACCTTATCCTTTTCCTGTAAGGTTGATAAGAACGTGTTTAATTGCGCATGTAGAAATTGTTGCCAAAGGCTTTGGTCAGACATTGTTCACCCCTTCTTCTTCTTCTTGTCTCTCATATTACCTTAAAAACAAAAAAGAATGAAAGCGTTACTAGTAACGCTATTTGTATTACGTATCGTTGTACTAAGAATAAGATATAAATAAAGCGTTACTAGTAACGCAAAAGAGATTTCTTGATCTGCCCTCTCCTCTGCTCTATTATTCAATATAAGTCGAATTATCTTAAATTATAAAAAAGCACCTATTTATGAGCGCAATGTTAATTCATGTAGAAAATGTACCGATGGCGATCGCTGAATCAGATCGAGATCGCGTAATTGGAAACTTACGTGAGTTAAAGGACGATGTATGGGAATTGAAGTCAGAAAATACGAAACGCGCTTATCAGTATGACTTTAATCAGTACCTAGGGTTTTGCAAAGATAATGCATTACCGGCGATGGCCAGTGATGTCAATGTGACTAAAACAACATGTCGTGCCTATCTGGACTACTTGATGTCGACCAAACTGAAGCATCATTCAATACGTCGAAAAATTGCGTCAGTGCGCTATTTCATTGGTGTAAGCGAATTGCCGGACCCGTGGAAACAGTCAAAACTCTTTGCCGAATACACCAACCATAAGATAAATCAAAAGCCCAGTCGTCAGTCTCAAGCCGCGCCTATGCGCCTTGAAATTATTGACGCCATCAATGCAAAACTCGATACGGATCCGCTGATTGGGTTACGTGACGCCGTCATCTTTAATACGGCGATAGACACGATATTCCGAGCATCCAATTTGTTAGCTATTGAGATCCATCACATCGATTTTGCTAAACAACGGATCTTTGCGCCTCGCTCCAAGACCGATAAATCAGGTAAAGGCCAGTACGGCTATATCTCAACAACCACTATCAATCTTATCGACAAATGGCTCACAAGAACGGGCATTGCGGATGGCCCCTTATTGAGAAAATTATCACCCAAGCAAACGGTACAAGATAACGCGATGCAATACCATGCACTCTTGGCCAGATATAAGAATTTAGCGGCAACACTCAATTTAGAATTCAAACCAAGCTGCCATAGTACCCGGGTCGGTGGGGTGGTAACCATGTTTGAACGAGGTATCTCATTAGATCAAATTCAAAAGGCCGGCGGGTGGACAAGTTCAGCTATGCCGATGCATTACGGTGAAGAGTTTGATGTCACAAAGACTGGGATGGCCAATGTACGATAAGACAACAGACTGATTGAAAAATGCTGTCCTAACAACTCACTGGTGACACAAACGGCTGCGCTTTCAAGCGCGGTTATTGCGCTGTTTCAAAATCGTGCTAATTTGGTTATTAATGCATGATAGCGCTAGTAAAATTCCCCTTAAGGAAAAATAGAAAAAAATCTGTTTTTTCACGAAAAAACCAGTGCTGACAGAGGTTTATATTTTATATTCGTTAATCTTACAAAACACTTGTTCAATCGGTGTTCACGTTATTAAGCAAGGGTATACAAAGATGTTTGTAACGTACTGACGGGTATAAAAAAATCATTTACGAAGGTAAAACTAGTGTTTTCTTTACAACAGTGAAAAACACAAACCTATTAGTAATTTACGGGCTGTGTTCATATTTCGCTTTCAGTCATTTATACAATCGTCATTAACTAACTCTGTGAGACCGACAATGAATGCTAAACCGAATCAGGCGCTAGACAATGACGATGACGTTGCACTTCATGGGGTGACCCTCGAACATGTTATCGTCGAAATTGATTCACTGAAATCAGAATTCGCTGACATTGAAGCCAGGCTTTACGAACAACTGCAGCTTGATGGCCAGTTAAAACCGATTGATGCGCCTTCTTTGCATAGGGCTACGGTGTGTGTTGAGATGGCGTCAAACCACTTAAATAGCTATGCCGTTACCTCCGATGTAAAAGTGGCAGTGGTGGCCATGCTGTTGCTAGACATTGAGCTTCAATATCGCCATTTCTCATCGATATGTCCTCGCTTATTGGGGAAAAAAGCCTCAGACATTGGCTATCGCGATATCTTTGTTAAATTCTTTGACCTCATTGCGCGAGAATTGGCGCGCTATGACAAGCAATCAGGTCGGGGCTCAGATGCTTCCTTCTCTGAACTCAGTGTTCTGGAGAAACATATACAAGAAGAAGTCGTAAAAGCCATTGCCCCGGTGAACAGCATAATTCAGTTAATTCTAAATGATTACGCGCTTTTATCGTCAATCTCCGGCGTTACGAAGCGGGCGCATAATAAAGACAGGCAACGCTACTTCAAAGTAGCTAAAAAAACCCGTGACGGTTACATCAGTCGTTTTAAAGCGAGCATCGCTGCTGCGTGTGAACAAGTGTCTGCGTTAAGTGAAGAGCTTATCGAACTCAAAGCAGCAAAGAAGACTCAGATCATGGCGCTCAACAAAGAGCTTAAAAAAACGCGCGAGAAAGCTCTTCAATTTCGAAGTGTGCCTAACCCGATGAGTGAGCTTTTAGGGATAGACATTGAAGTGAATAAAGACGAAGAAATCGCGTCATTGTCAAAAAAAGTAGACAGCTTAGAGGCCGTCAATACAGAGCTCCAACGGGAAAATGTCCGATTAAATAAATTGTTGTCTACTTCAGGGTTGTGAACATGGCTAATAAAATCTGTACTACAATTCATGGCATCAGTCTTGAGGAGCAAGGAGATCGATAGCGTTAATTTCATCGTTATTTTTTGTGAGCGGTTGCGTTCATTTTTTATCTAACGCGATTATACTGGGCGAGCTGAGTTGGTAGGCAGCAAATGGCGCACAACGGCCATTTAAGTAATATCCACTTAAACGTACTGCTCTCCGTATGCAGCAGGCTCTCTGGTTTTATTCAATTTGCTTAAATACATAATCTACATCGTAATTAGCTCACCTAAGCTTTAGAATTTACAAATATTTAAATCGTCTTCGTGAGAGCTCGGTTGGGTTTAGTTTGGTAAAGTTAAGGACAGTTTTCGTTCCTGATAGTGGATTTGCAAACAAGGCTTCATAACCTCGCTATCGAAGTCATAGACAAGCAGATATGGCTGGTAAAGATCGAAAGCTTGGCCAACGAACACACTAACTGCATTGGATGCACAGATAAGTAAATTTACTTTCCTGATAGAAAATTGATCGTAAAGCTTTAGCAGTAAAGCGTGTAAATCGTTCCGAAGTTGTTTCCCGTTGTCAGGATGAGGAATAGCAGCGTTCCCATATGCTAGCGCTTGTATTTCAATAGTTGGCATCCCGATCTTTTCCGCAGTCCGTTTCATGGCCTCCGGGTATTGCGTCATCGCGATACACACAGTGACTTCGTCTTTACCTTCAAGTTCGACCTCGTCAAAAGCAATGTTATAGGGTTTAGGCACTTCTGAATCTTGTGGCCACATCCAATATCCACCGTCTCGAAACCTTAACATTGGAGTAATCTCACACTTATTACCCAAGCATGCGCCTAATCCGACCAAGGCGGGCATAGGGCCAAATGCGAACAAAGCTGCTTTGTATGACTCGTTCTGCGTCTGCTGAATGATTTCGTCAGCCTCTGCTCTGACGATGTCGGCCATACTACTTTCAAACACCTCAACCTTTTTTCTGTAAAGGCGCTCATTATGGCTGAGTCGATTTAACCTCCCTAATGATCGTGCTCTAATTCTAGACATACTATTAGCGATATCGCGATCATCAGGCTCTGAAACGATATGTCCCCCTACAGGCCATAAAACAGAGAAAGCAGGGATTGGCTGAAAGCTAAGTCCTTCTAAGAGAGATTCCACTGTGTGAGTGAAGCTTGAGCGCATATGGGATAAGCGAGCTGCATCAAAATCGACAGCGGCAACCTTATCTATGAGTCGATGATGCTTGTCACACAAAACTAAAACATTCTCTGGATCATCAGATTGGTAGTCAGACAAGTACGGAACGCCTCGAGGCCCTGACTCTGAAGAGGCAATAATGTGGGCATTGTATGCAAAGTTTCCGGTATACCCAGTGAGCTTCTCTACATTGAGATTTTCTCCACACCCCTCGAACATACAATATCCGTGGCTATCTCGCGCAAGTTGCTCAAGCGTTCCTTTACTAAAGGATTTACCTCTACCTTTTGTTTGCCTCTTTTCCCAAATAGCCCGCAGAAAATCAGGAAGGTCCTTTATTTTGATGTCCATAGACTGGGCCTGAGACTCATTCCAGATGGCAATCACAGACTCCATCGAAGCAAGATGTTTTCTCTCAAGATGCTTGCCTTGCATATGACGCACGTGGACTTCGTCTGCTATGCCAAGTTTATTAAAAGCGGCTTCAATTTCACCAAAAACGAGATTCAGCCGCACACTGACATTTAGGGTCTCACTCAATAAAACTATCAGCTGGTTTTGTGCCGATTTATCGGTCAGCACGCCACCCTCGCTCCATTTGGGTAGCGTACCAATAGCGTTTATGAACTCGCCTAATTTCTCAAGTGATCCTATCGGATCGTGTTGTGCTTGATGAATAACTACGGTCTCAGTACTCATAATAGGTCCTTGTATATGCGTTTAAATTCTGTTCCTGTGCGGTGATAAATGCAGAAATGACTAATGCCAACGATCACAAAGATAAGATTTCTATCTGAATTGCGTGCACAACATGAATGCCAGTCCTTCAGGTCAACATGCGAAGGGCTAGGAATTTGCTCTGGATGGGAGTGCCATGTCCCAAGATAGCCCGAAGTTCCTTTGGATTCTTCGAAATGTTTATCAACAGACTGCTGATGACGCGGGTCTTGCATAACAAAAGAGGTGCGTGTCGAGTCATCTTTGGCTAATGGTTGGGTACAGTCCTCAATCCAAAATTGAGAAGCACTTTGATTTTGCCCGCCTATCAGCACACCAAAGGCTTCAGTGCTTTGCTTTTTATCTTGTTTTAACGTCCGCCATGTATCTAATACCGCCCTGCTTACGCAAACGATGTGCTTCTTAGATTCGCTTATACATTCAACGGCTACATACATCACAATCCTCATCGAGCAGCGGGAGTCTTTTTAATGACTCTTTGAATTGGTAGTACCGGTGAGTGAGTTTGATGTTTTCAGCTTGTGCATCATCGTCATCCCCTTTCCAACTGACTCTACAAGAATCAGCTTGTTTGCCTTCCAAATACCGGATCGCGAGACTACTCGCCATGACAGCTGTTTGCGCGGAGCTGGCAGCGCCGTAACTGATAAACTGGTTCCCACATCCAGCTATGCTTTTCATCACATCCTGATTGGCTTCAATGAAATTCAAATTTGAATGTAATCCGCGACAACCATCAGTATGATCGACATACGCACATAACAAACATCCGTCCGTGCCGCTGATATCAAGTACGGCGTGACCGCCTACCCCAAAACCCTCTAGCCAGCAATTCAGCGTCGTTACATCGATATTATTATCTAACAAATGCTGCTTGAAGAAGCGCTCGAGAGAAGGATTACCGATGGCAATAACAATGAGGTCAAAGAAGTCACAAGGATATTTTTCGACGAATGTCAGTAAGCTTTCACAAGAATAATGAGCATCAGACCAAGGAAACTGTGCATGACACTGATAAACCATTCCCATCGACTTCGGCAGATCAATGTATGCTTGAGGAAGCATGTGGCGATGGAGATTATCAATCTGGTAAAAATCAGGATCTATGAAGTGCAAATGCCTGACACCTGCTGCGGCTAATTTATGCCCGACTTCGCTTCCTACCGACCCGACACCAACAACAGCAACCTTCTTGTCTGCTAGAGAGGTAGAGCCGCCTCCACGTTGCACCACATTTTCCTGATTAAACACACGCACACTGATAGGAGTCAGACGCCACCCATCAATTTTATTTGATGATAAGGGCAATGCTTTTTTGTTGTCATTGTCGAGCTTTAACGCGAACCATGTTCGGTTGTTATCGACGGTAATTGCAGTGAAGACGATCCAGTAGTGCTTATCTCTCCACTGGCCTAATTGATCACGCAACTGATTCAGTCTTTCATCTGGCAACCTATTAATTGTTTTGAGGTACCAATCTTCAACAGACTCATTTGAGTTTGGCGCTGGTATCAATTGGTCAAGTGGAATAACTACCGCTTTACCGGCTACTTTCCTATCACGTTCCTTAATCGAAAAGTGCATTTCACTAAGCTTAGAAATCTCTGAATCAGAAGGATGTGCAACATAGTAGCTATGCAGACCATATTTCGCCTTTTCGATTGGCTCATAAACATCCACACGTTGCAAAATGGGCTGGCTAAAATTGATCAACAACGGCTTCTGTCCGCTCTTGCAGAGAAAGAGCCAATTGCTGTAAAACTCTCTCAGAAGCTCTCTGTCATTCCAGTCAGGATCCGACATTACCGATTCCAGCAAGGATATGTGTCGCTTAAGTGAATCTCTGACTAACAACAGAGGTTGATCAAAATTAACAGATACGGCATCAGGCGCATTTACACAAACCAATCCCACTTCAACATCGTCAATACGCTCAATGTTAACGTGAGCAAGCTTGCCATACTTAGAGGGTTCTAATAAGAGAAACTCTGGCAACGAGAGAAACCGGTCTTCTATTCTAAGCATCAACTCCGCTGCATAGCCGGAAATGGTAGTTGACACCTTGACGACTCCTTGACCGAAGAAATCGCCCGGTTCACAGTCAAACCCATATTCTGAAAGATACTGAGAGATCTGATTTTTCAAAATCACGCTCCCTGCGACGTACCAACTGATCCAGCAGTGCTAAAAGCAACTTTTGCACCTTCGTTTCTGTTGGCGTCTTCAGCAGTCTCAAAATCGTCACCAAACAGTTCACGTAAAATATCACATTGCTTTTTCAGCGATTCTTCCGCCAGCGCTTTATCCAATTTCCGCAACACCGTATTCAACTTATTCCAAAATTGGGTTCCAGTCGCCGCACTACTGCCGTCAAAGATATCTCTAGAAGGCGTGACAGGCAGATCTACTTTAACCCGGTAATTTCCATCAACCTGCGGTTTAAAATACCCCCCAGTCAGGATAGCGGCCACTGTGTCTCGAAGTGCCTGAAGGTCGTCTGGCTTCCCTTCTTCGTTAAGTACAGGCTTAAACTGTTCTTTCAACATGACGGTGATCCCGATCGAATAAACCTTCTTTCGTACAGAATCTTCGAACTTTTCATCACGCCAACGCTTCATGTAACGAACCAGACGTTTATACTGGCACAGTTTATCCTCGGTAGAGCCAATATAAACGTAGGACGACTTATCATTGATGTTATCGATAAGGCCTTTGGGATCTGATGGCGACCATTCTTTCACAGCGTCTCCTGAGTTACGCTTCCCTACCGCCAGCTCATAGTTGTCGCCACTTTTCCTATACACAACAATATCAATATGAAGATTTAAGCTGGCGTAATCTGCGGTCACGCAGGGCATCTTTATTTTCGCATCTTTAAAACCGCGCTTTTCAAGAACGCTACATACTACCTTTTTCACCTCTACCGGGTCTTCTGGAGCATTTGCAGAGTCAATGACAAGTGCTCTGTCGATGTCAAAATCGTTTTTCGGATGTTTGATCGTGGTAGCAGTCCTCAATGAACCTTGTATAAAGGTTTCTATGACTGGGTAACCCGCCTCTTTAAATGCTGCCTTTAGCGCCGCTAGAATGCTCTCATCTTTCTCTCTGGCATCCCGGTATTTGTCATCTTTACGACTCAGCTTGATTGCGTTATGAAAATTGATGAATTTTCGTTGAATAGACATAATTATTACCTCTTGCTTCGTTACAGCTTGCCAACAAGAGGCAAACCTTTTGGTGTTGTTGAATCACAGATTAAGTGACTGAGATACCCGACCCCACCGAGTAAAACAAAACCCCTAATAAATTTTTCTAATGGCTCTTCTGGTTTCCATTGGTAGCATTTGATAAGACCGACGGTTATTAAACCGGCAAATGTTATGCTATGAAAAAATTGTAGATGATTAGGGTGTAAAGCAGGCTCTATATAGTCTGGGAGTTTGCCGGAAAAGCTTCCTAATAGCGGCGCAAGCAGTAAGCTGTGAGTGATTGGATGAGGGTGATCATCAACCATTGCGGCAAGACCAGCCGCTCCTGATTCGACGAACATATGTGTAGTTCCACTGGACATTTATTTTTCCTCTTATTAATTTCTTTCCTGTCATAGAAAATATGTGCTCATTAACTAAGGCGGAAAAATGAGCAAAACTGGACAATGTCCAGAAAATAATTTTTTTGCGCCTAATGGAGTGGTAGATGCAAGGATACGAATATTTCGATAGCGACGATGCTATATCGCAAGTTCAAAGCATGAGTGAGGAAGACATGCTCAGATGCCTCAGAGCTGCTTATTACTTCATTGATAAGTACGATTTGCCGATAGAAGGCGAGGACTTATTAAATGAAGCGATAGTTAGGATACTAGAGGGTAAACGGCACTTACCGAAAGGCGTGAAGGTATATACTGCGATTAATCAGATAATGAAGAGCGTTAGTTACGAGATGCTTACCAAGCGCAGTGATGAGGCCATGAGAAATACGTCACCTTTGGACGATGAGTCTATTGCGGGTAGTTTACTGGATGGCTATTCGGAAAAATCAGACCAACGGTGGTCAATGCTCACTTCACTTTTCAAAGAAGATGAAGATGAAGATGCTAGCGCTTTTTTAGCAGCAACAGAACAAGGCATCAAAAAATCACAGATTGTTGAAGACTTTTTCAACGGGAATGAAACTGCATATGACAGCATGCGTAGGAAAATCATAAGAAAGGCATCATCGCAGATGAAGGGGTCTATGTAATGGTAAACAAGGAAGCAAATGAGCTGTTGGATGATATTATGCTCGATAAGATTGCACAAATGTCTGACAAACAGCTAAATAAAGAATTAAATCACTATGTGTCTGATTTAGACGTTGTGAAAGCTCGCGTTGTATCGAGACTGACATCACATCAAAAGCCTACTCCACTCAGTGTGTTGCAGGCTGCGCGTCAAGGGCTTGAAAGACAACGTGAGCTATACAAAAAGTCTACTATCCGTGAAACGCTAGTAAGGAAAGGAACTGATGCGAAAGGAATGCTTATTAAGCTTATGGCTCAAGGAAAACTTCCAGAAAACCTCACGCTGGCATTTCGTGATGGCGAGGAGTTCACCGATCATGATGCTGAAAAAATACTCGAAGACCTAGTCAACATGGGAGTAGTCGAGATTGACGATAGCAAGGATTAAGCAGCACGTCGAAAGCCTTTATATTGATCGCTATGGTATAACTTCTCCCACAGAAATCGACATTGAAGCTATTGCTTTTGATCGTTCCGCTACTGTGCTTCAGGGACAGCTTACAGGCTGTGAAGCCATGATCATTGGTGCAGGTGACAAAGCCACAATCACAGTAAACGAAAAAAGCAGCCCACAACGTCAACGTTTTTCAATCGGTCATGAATTAGGACATTGGTTTAAAGACAGAGGGAAAGTCGGAAACCTCTGTTCAAAGCATGATATGGACTCGCCGTCTGGAGCTGGAAAATCGCGAGAAGTAATAGCAAATGAATATGCATCAGAGCTACTGCTACCCACCTATCTACTAAAACCTGTTCTGCAAGACAGACCTCTCGATCAGTCTTTGCTCAGTGAAGTAGTTAGCGCGTTCGATGTAAGTTTCATGGCCGCACTTCGACGCGTGATCGGAAGTCAGCATCACATGGGCTTTTTCGCAATGTATGATTCAAAAGGAAGACGACGATTGTTCAAAGCAAACGAATCTTTACCCTACGAATTCCTTCCACCTCAACTCGCACCTGAACATTCACGCACTTATGAATTGATTCACAACGGTAAAAAGTCAGGATATGGCTTAACGGATGGGGAAGTATGGTGTAGACGAGACCTAACAGACTTGGGTGTTGTCCATGAGAACGCCTTCCACTATCACGATGATATCTTTATAACACTTGTCTGGTGGGAGAATGATGAACCTATCTGGCAATTTATACAAAAAGGTGAGATTGGCGAATAATTCCTTAACAATTGAAAAATGTGAGCAATCAAAAATATGTAACATGAATCAGTCTCGACTTAACCTGACAGATTGGTACTTGCGCATTACGGCCAACCGACACCTATAAAGTGAAGGTCGGCAAAAGACAAGTTGCGGACGCAACAGATTATTGACCAGCTACTTCTGCTTTGCGCCAATCGCTGGCAATCCCTGCATAACACCATTTACCTGGTTGTTTTACTGGCCCTGTTACACTTTAGCTGGTCTCGCAAAACCGGCCTGCAGGAACCGTTAATTTACTGGGCAATAGCCTTGCTGATTTTGCTTCCCAGACTGCAATACCTCAAACAGCGTCTGCAACGGGCACGCTTATCCCGCAATAGCATGTAAATTTTATATAGGATTAAGTGAATATTTCTTCATTTACTGGGAAGCCTTGTGGGTAGAAAATGTAATTACTTGTTTTATATAAACTTTTTATTCGGCATGACATTTGAAAGCTTAGGGTGAAGTGAATACATTCACGTTGTGCGCGGCACAACCCCAAAGTGGAGCTAACCTATGTTTGTAGAATCTGTTAAAACACCGGGCATTGCGCACCTTTCCTACCTGATTGGCAGCGATGGTGAAGCCTGTGTGATTGATCCTCAGTTAGATACGCAGCATTATCTCACCCTTGCCGGAAAGCATGAATGCCGGATCACCACCATCATCGAAACCCACCGCAATGAAGACTTTATCTCTGGCGCGGTAGCGCTGGCCAACCAGACCGGTGCTGATATTTACCATGGTAAATACGCTGACGAGCCTATCGAATATGCCCGCAAGGCCGGTAATGGCGATAAATTTGAGATTGGCAAATGGACACTCGAAGTTATTGCAACGCCCGGCCATACTAAAGACAGTATTTGTGTGTTGGCTATCGACAACGAACAGGACGGTCAGCCTATCGGCGTATTTACCGGCGATACCTTATTTGTCAGTGAAGTCGGTCGCACAGACTTCTACCCCGAGGAAATGGAAAAAATGGCTGGCCAGCTTTATGACAGCCTACAAACGCTGGCCAACCTGGGTGATGACATTATTGTGTACCCGGCTCATGGCGCAGGGTCGGTGTGTGGCTCAGGCATGGCAGAACGTGAGTTTACCACCATAGGCATTGAGAAACGGCAAAACCCGGGCTATCAATGTACCTCTAAAAAAGCCTTTATAGAGCGTAAGTTAAAAGAGAATCATTATATTGCTCCCTACTTTAGCAAAATGGAGCAGTCTAACGTTACCGGGATGGATACGCCTTTACCGCCAGTGGCGTGCCAGAAGCTGGCACAGGATGCTCAGTCAGCCTGGCAGAAAAGCGCAGAACGTCCCGGCGTGCTCATTGATGTAAGAAGTCATGCCCAGTTTCGAGACTGTCACTATCCCGGCAGTCTTAATTTGCCGGGCGGCTTACTCAGCGCTTATGGTGGTTGGTTTCTGGACTACTCCACACCTATCGCACTGGTGGCAGATTCCCATCAACAGGCAACCGAAAGCTCCGAACAGCTGTGGCGAATGGGCTACCAGCAGATTAGTGGTTATCTGACCATGGTACCAAAGCCAGATACCATTGAGGCTTACCATCGTCAGCATGTGAACGCCGTTACTGCAGATAAGGTTGATGAGCGCATTAGAGCACCACGTGCTAACTGGCAACTGCTGGATGTTCGCAAACAGGAAGAGGTTGAAAACAACGAATTTGACCAGGCAAAGCATATCTACTTAGGCTATCTGCCGGAAATGTGCCACCAACTGGATAAATCTCGCCATTATACACTGGCCTGTGGCAGCGGTAAGCGCGCCACCGTAGCAGCCAGTTATCTGCTGGCACAGGGTTTTGAAAACGTGGATGTTTTTATTGGTTCAATGCAAGCCTGGCAGAGCTACCAACAAGGCGCCTAACAGATTTACATCTGCATCGCAGAGCGCATCCTCACGGCAAGGAAGCCGGATGTGTTAGCCTGAATGGTCAGGACAGCTTGTGTGTATAAGAAATATTAACGCTATGTACTACCCACCGTGTCAGATGTATTTAAGGCTAGTTGAACGTGTGTCAAACGGGTACTTTTCAGAAATCAGTGGAGTAGTTGCCATCAAGACAGGCAAGTTAACTGGTCTTTGGTACTGAAATCTGCAATAAGATATGTGAAAGCCCTCACCCCAACAATTTGCGTGTTTAAGTAATGGTAGGTTTTTGTGGTTCATGCACCAAAGTCGAAGTCACGTTGAATGGTATAGTCGCAGAATGCGTCAATGCTTGGTGGCGCACGAAGTGGCGGCGTACGGGGATTATTGCTCGCTTCCGGTAAATTGTGCTTGTCCAAATATGACAAGATTTTATTGATAATGATCGCGTCAGTTATGCAAGCAATGACCTTTACGTTAAATTTTTCGCAAACCTCGCATTGGGTAATGTCGATGTTGAATACGCGTTTCAGTCTTTGCGCCGGTGACCGGATTACCAAGACATATTGCGGGAATGATACGGCTTTTCTGAATCTTTCAGGTGTTCTGCTAAACGAGGACTATTCTTACTACGTTGTGAAGCAGTCACCTCGGCACGAACTATAGCATTGGGAGCAAATACCCCATAAAACCTCGTGAGGTTAAGTCGAGGTGGTGGTATCAAAGCAACGAGTTTGCCGAGAAAATCCCGTGGAGAGAATAACACGAGGGTCGTTCCGTCATTGTAAGGGGTCTTTAGTTTATACCTCACCTTACCTGAATCTGTAAGATTCAATCGTTGTTCACTTATGGCTGGTCTTGAGATGTATCTGCACAGGCGTTCCAATTTATCGGTTTGGTGACCGTCTGCGAATACGCCAGCATGTAAACTGAAACCGCCTATCTGGGCTAATTGTCCGTAGTGTTGTTTGTCTTTGGCGGGCAAGGTTTGTAAGGTAAATACTTTTTTGCCCATATCTGGCCCCAAGCAATACGATAACTAACCGAGGCCGCTTGCAAGGGCAATAAGCTATTTTCATCATCCATGGGAAAATCGAGAAAAGCATTGTCCATATCACGCTGAATGAGCCCGGCCTTCTCTAAATAGGCCGCAATGCGGTGGCTGATGTTGTCAACTATCTGTTCCATATCGCTATGGCTCGGCGCTTTGACGAGCTTGAATTTGGTTTGCCCTCGCTCTTCTGTAATAACGCCCTCGAGGAAGAGCATATGGAAGTGTATATTCAAGTTTAGCGCACTTCCAAAACGCTGAATGTACGTTACTGCACCCGTCTTGTCTTGCTTTTTCAAGTAACCTGTTCGATGGATGATGTCAGTTGAAATCGTGCGATGGATGATTTGCATGACTTTGCTGAGCTCTTTGGGATATCTGGCAAGTAGCAGCCTCAATGGGATAGGTAGACTCAACACCCACTGACGTATGGGATAGCCGTTAAGAACGTCGTCAACCAGTAACTTCGCACTCTCTGCCATCCGTCTTGCCCCGCAAATAGGGCAGAAGCCCCTACGTTTGCAACTGAACGCGACCAGCTTCTCATGTTTGCAGTCGTCACACACGACTCTGAGAAATCCATGCTCAAACCGACCACACTTTAGAAATTCTGCAAACTCTTTATCTACATGAAGTGGTAATGTCTTTCCTTGATGGGAAAGGTACTCCAGAAAATCTGGATAATATTGCTCAACCAATTGGTATAGCAATGTTTGCTCTGGCCGATGTCGTTTATAGGTATGCATGTTAATGGCTAACAATGGCGTCCTTGCCAGGGATTGGTAGCCCAGATTGCAGATAGTTTTGTTGTTAGTCTACTGGTCTTTGAGATGGAAAGTTCATTGCTCCAAGGTCCGCTTCACGTACAGAAGAGACCGTGAGGGTTGGTTGATTTCTATCACAGAAAGTGTAAGGTTATGGTATAGTCAATCCAAGTAATCGTTTCTTTTGCTTAAATGTTAGTTTCTAGCAATTTTCACCTTAGTACTTTACTTCCCACACCTCACCCATCAGTAGTTTATCGTTTGTACGTCCCTTTCGGGTGCTGAGCATTCCCTCTTCAAGTAAAATCGGTGTACAGATTAATGAAATTTTATCGTTGAATTGATTTTTGATAAGTTCGCTTATTCGCTGCCAACGTGCATCTGATGCACTTTCTGAAGCGGCGGCCATCATAACCATAAAGTTTCGTTCTAACGGATGTCCTGTGGGAGCAGCGAGTGCGAACTCTGCTAATCTTACTATGTCAGCAATGTGGCCTTCTACGTTATAGCTCCGCTTCAGCTCGATAATATGCCTAATGTTTCCTGTTCGCTGTGAGCGCACCACGATATCCACTTTACCGGGTCGAGATATTAGTGCCTCATCTATTTCTTCTGATGCACAGATTGCCTTTACTGTATCTTCCATAGAAAAGGTAAACGTCTTGAAGTGCTGATGGACATGTCGGGCAATAAATACCGACAAAAAGTATTCAGGCAAATCGTTTATTGATTTTCCTGTTATTTCCTGCGCTTCTATGGCTGCATGGGCTCCTGCTTCAGCAAGAACCAGTCTTAGTGCTCTTTTTCTACTCAAAGATTTATCCTTTTCATTACTGCGATATGTAAACTATTTTAGTCACCATATTTTAAGAAGTAGTCGCATTTACTTTCAGATACACCTTCATCTCTGCAGTATTTTAATCCTCTGGCTTTATCATACGCTTCATATCCAATGCTAAGCAGAATTACTGTCAATATTGGGACAACTACCCACTTGAGAATGCCCTTTCCCATTGTTACTAAATCAGTATCTAATAGCAGGCTTGATATTTTTTTTGATAGGTCTCTTATTGTTGCCACGTTAAAATCCCTTTTATTAGTTATTTTAATAGTATCGATGTTCAGTGAGGTTTTTTATAAAGCGAAGTACTACTATTTCATCGCATCGGTACTTTGTCCTTGTAACCTAGGCTCTGATGGGCATCTGAGCTTTTAGGCGGTGCTATAGTTGCCTATATAATTCTGCGCTTCATGCTTTTCCACAATAGGCAGTGTTCTATCAGCGACGTTATACACTAAAGTAGCATAATGAGGAAATTTTAGGGGGTAACAGTCATATAATGAATAATCTTATGGCTTGTTAACGTCGTGTCTAAAAACCTTATTACTATGTTCTACATCGCCACTCGGTGTAGTAATCAATGCTTATCAACCGCCCTATTAGCGCATTAAAATCAAACTTTGAACCATAATTTTCGACGAGAGACTCGAACTCGAAAACCTGACAGTTCTTTGATAATCGAGGTGGGCCCGAGATCTTCCATCTATCGATAATGGCTTTTCTAGTGATAAGCGCCCATGAGTGCGATACCATGAACTCACGTCCGTCCCATGATACTGTAAGCTCCTTGCTGGTGGTCTCTGAGGGAAGTTTACGCTCTAGAATTGAGATCATACTGCCTTTAATCCGTGTATTTCTATGGGATGTTCCACACTTACTAAGAAACCTTTTCTCGAATTCGTTTTTCCCCAAACGATCGAATCCCAACTTAGCTTCAATGGGATAGCAAATACCGGTTTCGTGGTTAAGTACCGCTACATCGATCTTATGGACTCCATCAAAACCATAGTTGCCGCATTTATTTAGGCGTAATTCAGGGATGAAAGAACTGTGCCCTTTAAAGGATACGTAATCGCCGCAAACTGTTTTCTGAACCTTCTTAGATTCTTCAAGCATCTTAGCAAGTAGCCCTTCGCCTATGTGAGAGAGTTGAATCATTTATTCACCCTAACAGATATTTAGTGACTTCATATTAGCATTCGAAAAGGCTGTAAAAAAAGTATCGAAACTGCTAGCTTTATATGCCTTTATATTTAAAATATATAATTATAAGTTAAAGGTGAAAAAGGTTATAAAGCAATGGACAGATGGCACTACCCTCGGCACAAACTGTGTGACTATATTCTGCAAGGTACGTAAAGCGGAAGTTGGCCTTTACATATTTTTCATGTATATGAGCGTTCAAAAAAACATCAATTGTTTTGTAAAGGTGGAGCTAGCATAAGCGCTAGCTCTAACATATTAGGTTCGATTAAGCTGCGCAACAGGATAATTCAGATACGTCTTTATTGAAGGTTTGAGCGCATAGTTTTAACCCCTCTACCATTGTCAGGTAAGGAAATAGTTGTCCTGCTAATTCTTCAACTGTCATATTGTTGATAATGGCAATTGCTACGCTTTGAACAAGCTCACCACCTTCATGAGCCAATATTTGTGCGCCTATCAGCTTACCTGTGGATTCCTCTGCAACTAATTTAATAAACCCGTCAGTTTCAAAATTAGCTAATGCTCTAGGCACATTTTCCATTGGTAACACCCGACTTATCGTACTAATGCCTTGCTGGTTCGCTTGAGTTTCAGTTAATCCTACCGTAGCTACTTGGGGATCGGTAAAAATAACGGCAGGCATAGTCGTTAGATCTAAATTCACATCACCACCAGTCATATTCGTTCCTGCTCGGCTGCCTGCGGCTGCCGCTACGTAAACAAATTGTGGCATGTTCGAGCAGTCACCTGCTGCATATATACCTTCGACATTTGTTTGCATCTTTTCATCGACCATTACTTCGCCTCGCTCGGTAACTTGTACACCCACCGCTTTTAAGTTGAGTTTTTCTGTATTGGCATGACGTCCCGTTGATACAAGTAGTCTGTCAGAGGTGATTTGACCGTTGTTTGAGTCGATAATAAATTGTTTACCATCGTGGGCAATGTTTTTGGCACTCGTATAAGTAAGAACATTGATGCCTTCTTTTTTGAAACATTTCTCCAGTTCTTCACCTAATAATGGATCTTCACGATATAGTAAGGTATGCCTTGCAAGCACCGTCACTTCAGAACCCAACCGACGATACGCTTGAGCGATTTCCAGTGCCACTACTGATGAGCCTATAACAACCAAATGCTCTGGTAAATCAGTTGCAAATAGTGCTTCTGTTGAAGTCCAATAAGGCGTACCGCTCAACCCATTGATTGCTGGAATGGTGGGAGTAGATCCCGTAGCAATTAAAATTTTATCCGCACTGATTTCTTGTTGATCACCGTCTGGTTTATCAATAATCAGAGTGTTGGCGTTTTTAAAGCGTGCATAACCTTTGATAAGACTCAAAGAAGGGTTTGTATCTAAGATGTTCTGATATTTAGCATGTCTCAACTCCTCAACACGTGCCGATTGTTGCTGCGACAATAATGCTCGATTTAATTGCGGCTGGTGATTTTCAAGACCTGCAAATGGATTGTTACGTTGTTGCTCCGCGAGTTGTGCGGCTCTGATCAATATTTTTGATGGCACACAGCCTACATTTACGCAGCAGCCACCTATAACGTCTGCTCCCTCAATGATGGTAACTTTTGCGCCACCTTCAGCAGCCTTGGTTGCACAAGCGAATGCGCCAGAACCACTGCCAATAATGGCAACATGCAGATGTTTTTTATTTGATACAAACTGATCAGATGCACAACAAGAATCCTCCTGCGCATGAGATTGGTAGCCCTCTGACTCTAAGGCGTCAATTGCACTCTGGACGTTGAAATCTTCTGACGGAGTGATTGAGACTAAACTCTCTTCATAAGAGACTGAAACGTCAAGTACGCCTTCTAGTTTGATTATTTTATTGTGAACCTTAGGTGCACAACTGGGGCATGTCATGCCTTGAATACTTAACTTAATCATTTTAACTCCTTAGCGCCAATATTGTCAGTTGTGTCACATGTGCCATCATAGCGATGGTAAGCAGGTGAAAATATATCCCATAGCGATACCAAGACCATTAACCCTAGTGCTGAATAGGTTACGTATGTACTCCACCCATATTTAAACCAAGGGTACAAAGACAATAGTAAAAGGACGGGAGCTATCATACCGATGGCGCTTCGTCGCCATTGTTTATGACTCAGCCACCCTAAACCATTTAGTACGAGTACAACCCAAGCAAAAAAGGGCAATAAGGTATTGATAAACAGTCCTTCCCACTGACTCAGGAATCCCATTCCAATTGCAGCGCCTAAGCTGGCAATTGCAGGGAAACACATCGCACACCCCATCGCGGAAACGAGCGCTCCAATAGCACCTGCTTTTTCTCCAAAACGTGTGGTTATATTCAGTAGTTTCTTCATAAGACTACTTAACTTTCTTGGATGGGTAGCCCGCATTCGTTGTGGCATCAGTGAGTGCTTTGATGGTGGCCTTTTCGTCATCAAATGTTACCAACGCTAATTTAGTGTCATACGATACTTTGGCGAGTTTCACACCATCAACGTTTTCTAAGGCTTTTTTAACGGTAATCGGACAGGTCACACAGTTCATGGTAGGAACTTCCAGCGTAACCGTTTGTTCTTTTGCCACAACAGACGCCGCCGACACGCTAAGTAATAAACAAGTTATTAATTTTTTCATAATGATATTCTCCGTTTTAAAGATTTTTCGAAAACTTACGCAAACCAAATGATCCAGTAATTACTCGTCACAAGGACAAGTGCGACTAGTGCTGATACCCAAAAAGTGACTTGTCTGCGTTTTCTTGTTTTTGGAATTGCACATGCAGTGCCTTGCTCACATTTTTCGATAGGTCGATGAACTTTCCAGCCTGCGAACCCAAATGCAGCAATAACCAAAACTATAAAGATTGGTCTGTATGGCTCTAATAGCGTTAGGTTACTTATCCAAGAACCGCTAATGCCGAGTAAAAGCAAAACCAACGGTCCAGCACAGCATAATCCTGCACCAATGGCTGCAATTACCCCACTAATCAAAGGTAAGTTTGAATCTTGGTTCAATTTTTCATACTCCAGTTTATGAACTTAACTAGAGTATGAATGCCGTATCTAGGTACGGAGTCAAGCGTTTTTTGTTATTTTGAATTCGGTTGAAGTGAGTCAATGACTGGGCAGGTGTTTTTATCGGCATTAGAATGACATAAACCAACCAACTCGGTTAACGCCTTTTGTAATTTTTTTAAATCACTGATCTTATCGGCTACAGATTCTAGCTTGGCTTCAGCCAAATCTTGAACTTGGCTACACGGGGAGTCGTTTAATTTGAGTAGATTCTCGATCTCCTTTAGAGAAAAACCTAGTTCTTGGGTTCTTTTGATAAATCTGACTCTGTTAACTATTTCATCAGAGTAGTGTCGGTAGCCTGTTTCTGGCTTTGTGGGCTGTTCAATTAAACTTTTGCGCTCGTAAAAGCGGATAGTTTCGACATTCACCCCAACTTCTTTTGCCAGTTTGCTAATAGTTCTGTTTGGCATAATGTGGCCTACTTTTGATAAATTCTCATTTCATTTTACATATATGCTGCTTATATCGACACGGTAAAATTAGTAACAGTAACCCTATCGATTATCTACTATTCATTCAAAATGGTTGTGGAGAAGGGTTCGCCGATTTAAAGCTTTATACTTTTGTAAAGCAGAATAAAATGTACATCGACAACCGACGAATATCGCTTGCTTTTTAGCTCTAATGGCTGCGGTGCACAGCGTATGTCTGTAAAGTTTTCTCCTGTACATAACCAAGACAATTAGCAAATCACACAAACCAAAGGTTCAATTAGAGTGAAACGCGCTAACAGACACTATCCGGCACACTCCAGAGATGCATTCTTGTAGGTGGGGATGAAAGCAATATTGCTTAAACCGGAAGTCCAAATGATGACCTGAATGTCCGCTGTTTGTCTTTAGGCGACCTTGACTATCAAACCAGTTTCTACCAAGTTTTGCACAAATCGGAAATGTCGCTATCTGGATGAAATTTCAATATCCAACCTTAGAATGCAAATAGCCCAAATAACATTGATGAAATGAGTTTATTCCGAGTGGTAGGCGGCGCAGAACATAATTCTGTTAGTGGCCAGATACGCTCCAGTTGCTCTCTTGCTTTAAAAATACATTCCATGCCCAACTGACCTTTATTAATCTTGTATTTTCGCGTATTGCACTTCAAAAGCGTCTACAGCGTGCAATTTTAAAAACCTTGCTAGATTGTCCAGGCGCCATGTCCGCAGCGCATCAGAACGGCCATGGCGCATAACGTATGCTGTTTTAGTATCAGCGTTAATTGCAAAAACAAAAAACTTAAGTTCATCATCTTTACTTTCCTGAGCGATGACTTTGGTGATCGCTTTATCGGTGAGTCGCTCAGCAAATGCACCTTCTTTTAAATGCAATAAACTATTCATAATAAACAATATGCCGTAATGTTTGATACATAATGGCATATTGTCTTGATTGAACGCTAGAGGTTGTTGATCTTTGTATGAAAAGCAGCCGGCATAGCAACGAGGTATAATTGTTTCGCCAAAAATAATTAACCGTAATGTTGCTATGCCAAGAACGATGTTAACAGATGATGCGTGGGAAATCCTAAAAGTACTGCTAAAGGAGAGTGGCAGAGTCTATAACAAATATGAGCACCGAAATACCCTGGAGGGCATACTTTACCGAATGCGTACCGGCATTCAGTGGCGGGATTTGCCATCTGAATTTGGTCTCTGGAATACGGTCTACCGACGATTTAATTTATGGTCGAAGAAAGGCATATTGCAAAAGTTATTTGAAAGCTTAGCCTCCGAGGGTGACCCAGAATGGTTGTTTCTTGATGGTAGTATAGTTAAAGCGCATCAGGATAGTAGCGGTGCAGCGGGTAAACAAGATGAGGCCATCGGAAAAAGTCGAAGTGGTAACTCAACGAAAATTCACCTTGCGGTAGATAGCGGTGGCCTGCCCGTTTATTTTGAACTATCCGGTGGTCAAGTGAACGACATCGTACATGCACAAAGTCTGATAATAAACTCCCCACAAGCCGATATTGTATGTGCTGATAAAGGCCATGACAGTGAAGCTTTTAGAGCTTACGTAGAAGAAAGTGGAGCAGATGCCAATATTCCACGCAAACGAAATAACAAATTAGGTAATGACGATATGGACTGGTGCCTGTATCGATATAGGCATCTTGTTGAAAACGCGTTTTTGAGGATAAAAAGGTACCGGGCAATATCAACAAGATACGACAAGCTAGCTCGAAACTATAGCAGTACAGTCGCATTGGCATTCATGATGATGTGGCTACCAATGTACTGCTGAACAAATAATGTTCAAAGATCAACAGCCTCTAGTGTCATCGTTTCCATTTAAATGCTCGTCTTTATGGCTACGAGGTTATCGCCATGGATGATAAGGTTGTCATCAAATGAAGGTGGTTTACCTTCCAACGGTAACGATTTATCCTCAACCGCTCTTAGCTCACTAAACGGTACTCCCACGGCAGAAGTATAATATTTTAATGTTGTTAAATCTACCTGATGGAAAATTTAGATCTGTGAGTTATTTGAGCAATCCCAATTAATGCAGGCTCCGACCTGTGAGTTGTTTTAGCTGTAGTGGAACAGTGACTTTGGCCATGTAATTAGAGTTGCTGGACTGGCCATGTCATATTGACCGCTACATCTACATCAACCACAACAGGCCGTTCGAGTAGGTGATTACACGAAAAAGCATTGAGGAAAAATAACAGTTTTATACTTATTAATCAGAATTTTAGTGTTAAAAACAACTTTTACAGCAAAATACAACTTGCGCGGAGATCTGAAAAGAGTAAGGAGTTTTATACTGTTACCAGAGGTTTACCTATGAACTTTATTGATGATGGCTTGATTTTGAAGTCAGTGGTCACTCAAGCAACCCTCTTACTGAAACCGAGAATTCCGGCGTAGGCAGGTGCATCAAGGAGCCTTCCCTTTGCAAGGTAACTGCTATTTTCACGGCTTCTGGGCCACCGACCTTGGGCAGTATTCGGCTTAACAAAGGTACGGTAGTAACGCTTATAAAACAGGCGCTGGAGTATGTAAGAGAGTGCATTGCTTTCGCTATGATGGCTTGCTCAAGCTTGGCGCAGTGAAAAAAGATTACTGACAAAAAGATCGATATTCAAAGTCAGTTCTTAGCTATGCTTGATAGATAACAACGCAACCAAAGCCGATGTTCATGCCTTATTGCCAAACTCACTTTCTCGCTGTAGCGCCTAAGCAAGTTGAAGACATCTTATCGTCATTTGCTAAGGAGAACTTTGTCGCTGGTCAGAAAGCTTACTGGCTAAATGATGGAGGCATTAACATCGACGCTGGTGAAAACGATATTCGGGCTTACTATTACGAGAATGAAGCAACTATAAAGTTCTTCTGTCGCGATGAGCGTAATATGACTATATACGATAGAAAGCTCAGAGCCTTTGCCGCCAAACATAGTGTCTCGCTTAATGAAGAAAGTTCTGGGTACTTATTTGATAAGCTTACCGGAAAATAATTATGATCAACTCACTTGATGTGCTGAAGTTAGCTAAACAGATCTCACGAGATAGTCTTTCTGATGCTCTCAGTCATGAACTGTTAACTCACGGGAATACGCTTTACGGTAAGCACACCGATTTCCCAAACTACATTGAACGCATCACGCCCAGAGGAAAAAAATCACTTGGGTTCTGGCGAAATGGTGAGTTCGAGGAAGTGATTTGCCTGCTATAAAAAACAAAGCCCCCGCTTAGAACACCGAGGGCGAATGGGTTGGGCTCACAAAGGTTAGATACAGATATTAAAATAAGCGAAACCATATCTATCCTTATCGTACATGACGTTAAGAATATGATTGTAAAGTCTATACTTAATAAAGAGTCAATAGGTACCTAAAAATCGTTCAGGTAAAACTTGGGCATTTACGAATAAATGCCCAAGAACACTACTGATCCCCTTTACTATGCACGAGTCGATAGAGTACAGGCAGCACTACCAGTGTTAGCAAGGTTGACGATACTATCCCGCCGATGACCACCGTGGCCAAAGGCCGTTGCACCTCTGCACCTATGCCCGTATTGAGCGCCATGGGCACAAATCCAAGGCTTGCCACTAGTGCTGTCATTAATACCGGACGCAAACGAATAAGTGCCCCTTCAACAATGCTATTCACTAATTCTCCGGTTTCTAGCAAACGTTGCTTGATGAAGGACAGCATTACCAATCCGTTTAATACGGCAATCCCAGACAACGCGATAAATCCTACCGACGCGGATATGGATAAAGGCATATCCCTTAACCAAAGAGACATTACACCGCCTGTTAATGCCAAAGGGATACCTGTGAAGATAATCAACGCATCGCGTATAGAACCAAACGCAATTACCAGCATTGTCAAAATCACAAACAACGTAACCGGTACCACAATCGTCAATCGTTGACTCGCACTTTCGAGCTGCTCAAAGGTTCCACCATAGTCGAGCCAATAACCAGCAGGTAAATCTACTTCATCATTAATTCTCGCCTGAGCTTCTTCAACAAAAGTGCCAATATCTCTGTCACGCACATTTGCTGTGACAACAATACTACGTTTGCCATTCTCCCGGCTTATTTGGCTAGGTACTTCTTTAAATGCAAGTGTGGCTAATTCGCTTATTGGTACATGCTCACCAGAGGGCGTGACTATGGGAACGCTCTCAAGCTGAGTGAGTTCATTTCGAATGTCGTCGGCATATCGCACGACAATTTCAAAGCGTCTGTCGCCTTCAAAAATCATTCCAGCGGTTTTTCCACCTGTCGCAGCATTGAGCCATAACTGCAAGTCGGCTATATCCAAACCAAAGCGTGCCAATTGATTAGGCTTTGGTGTGACGGTGAAGATTGGAATGCCTTCTACCTGCTCAAGCCTCGCGTCATCAGCCCCTTCAATCGTTGAAATAACGGACAAAATGTCAGAAGCAGATGCAAAGAGGGTATCTAAGTCATCCCCAAATAGCCTTATCCCCAAATCTGCCCTTACGCCACTAATCAATTCGTTAAAACGCATTTGTATAGGTTGCGTAAATTCATAATTATTGCCGGGCAAAGTAAACAAGTCCTCTTCAAACGTTTTCACTAACTCAGCTTTTGTCATTGATGGATCGGGCCATTGCTCCCTAGGCTTTAAAATAACAAACGTATCAGTAATGTTTGGTGGCATAGGGTCGGTGGCGACCTCACCCGTACCCGTGCGACCGAATACCGTCTGTACTTGCTCATACTGCATAAGTTTCGCTTCAAGAGTTTTTTGCATTTCAACTGCTTGTTCTACCCCTGTCCCAGGGATCCTAATGGCTTGTACTAAGATATCACCTTCATTGAGCTGGGGAATAAACTCGGAGCCTAATTTACTGCCCATCCATAAACTGCCGACAACCAAAGCACTCGCTGCTACTACCACTAGCCATCTAAAACGCAGCGCTCCGGTTAAAACAGGACGATAGACTGCCTTTGCACCTTTAATAATTGGGCTTTCTTTTTCGCTAATTTTACCTCTCATGAAAATTGCTATCGCCGCAGGCACTACGGTAAAACAAAATACCATTGCGGCAAGCAAAGCCATTATCACGGTCGCTGCCATGGGGTGGAACATTTTACCTTCGACGCCAGTGAGCGTGAACAAGGGGATATAAACAATGGTAATGATCAATACACCAAACAAACTGGGACGTATGACTTCATTAGTGGCTTCATAAACAACATTCAGCCTTTCTTTGAGCGGTAGAGTAGCGCCGTTTTGTTTCTGGGATTCGGATAATCGTCTGATACAGTTTTCAACAATGATAACTGCGCCATCGACAATCAAGCCAAAATCCAGTGCGCCTAAACTCATTAAGTTAGCAGACACATCGGTTTTGACCATACCCGATATCGTGGCAAGCATTGCCATGGGTATTACAGCGGCTGTAATAAGTGCAGCTCGCACATTCCCAAGCAAAACGAATAGCACAACGATGACAAGTAAAGCGCCCTCGACGAGGTTTTTCTGTACTGTGTCGATGGTTTTGTCAACGAGGCTTGTTCTATCGTAAACCGCTTCAAGGATAACGCCCTCGGGTAAGCTTGTTTTAATGGTTTCGAGCTTACTGTCCACAGCTTTGGCGACCGTACGAGAGTTTTCTCCCACTAACATCATTGTCGTGCCAATCACTGTTTCTTGGCCATTTAACGTGCCGGCTCCAGAGCGCAGCTCTTTACCGAGGTTGATTTGGGCGATGTCTTGAATTTTTACCGGTACGCCATCAATGATCTTAACAACCACTTGGCCGATATCGTCGATGCCCTTCAGTTGGGCTTCCGATCTGATCAGTACTTGTTGCCCATTTTGTTCTACAAAACCAGCGCCTTGATTCGCATTGTTGCGTTCTAGCGCACTGAGAAGGTCACCTGTACTTATCCCAAAGTTTATCATTGCGACTGGATTAGGATTCACATGATATTGCTTTTCAAATCCGCCTATCGCATAAACCTCGGTCACCCCCTCAACAAGCGACAATTGGGGCTTAACTACCCAATCATGGATCTCCCTTAATGCCATAGCATCATAGGGTTGACCGTTGTCCTGTCGCGCCTGAGGCTCAGCACTTAACGAGTACATGTAAATTTCACCCAAGCCTGTGGCGATAGGGCCCATTTCAGGGGTTAACCCTGTTGGCAATTGCGCCGCGATGGCGGTGAGACGCTCGTTGACGAGATTTCGTGCGAAATATAAATCGGTGCCCTCTTTAAACACGACTGTGACTTGCGACAAGCCATAGCGTGATATCGAGCGGGTATACGATAAATTAGGCAAACCGGCCAGCGAGGTTTCAACTATAAACGTTATGCGTTGCTCAGTCTCCAAAGGCGAGTAACCTGGGGTTGCGGTATTTATCTGCACTTGCACGTTGGTGATATCAGGCACAGCATCAATCGGCAGTTGTTTGTAACTGTACATACCAAAAAAGGCGACAAACAAGGCGAACAACATCATGACACCACGGCGCTCAATGGATAGACGGAGTATTGGTGCAATCATGCTCTCACCTCACCGTTTTTATGGACTTGGCTTTGCTTTTGACAATAAATGCGCAGGTAATTAGTCATCATCGCCCGCCTCCATTTTTAATAAATCAGCTTTTAGTAGATAGCTATTTTCTACAACGACTTGCTGGCCTATTTGAACGCCCTTCACAATCTCTACTAAACGGTTGTCCGTGTTCCCAAGTTTTACTTGGCGGGGGTAAAATCGTTCCCCTTCTTTGACAAAAACAATGGTTTGCCCATCTAACTCTTGTATTGAACTTTTGGGGAGAGCCAGATTGACTTCTTGGAACCCAATCTGAATATAACCCTCTACCATAGCGCCTAAAGGCCAATAACCACTGCCATTATCAACGTTCACAAACGCGATAGAATAAGGTTTGTCATCAGGTGAGGACGTAATGTGGCTTATACTTGATTGTTGCTGCAATTCCTCAAGCCTTAAAGTGACTTCCATATCAGCGGCAATACGAGTACGTTGTTTGGGGAAAATAGCTAATTGAGCAATTGCGCGAGAGTAATTAGCAACAGAAAGCAGTACTTGACCGTTGGTGAGCTCACCATCATTGGCGTGTCTAGCAATGATTTTTCCAGACATTGGTGAGGTGATTGAGTATTGATTTAAACTCTCGTTTGACTCAATGATTGCCAGTGTGTCACCTTTTTCTACTTTATCTCCAATATTCACCATGATACGTTTTACAACACCGTCGAAGCGGGCACGAATATGACTCAGTGATGCAGGATCATGAACTATCCGCCCAAACGTTCTGGTTGTGAGCGATAATGATCCTGACGCGGCTGAAGCAGTCACGATATCGTTTTCAAGCATCCGTTCTTGAGATAACACTACGTACTCGGGTCTTTCTTCGGCTTCCTCATCGTCATCATCAGCCAGGGCGACAGTAGCAAACAGTAAAGTCAGTAGCATGGCTAACACGCCAAGCAAGTCACGTGCGCTAGTGAGTAATGTAAATTGTGATGTATTCATTATTTTTTCTCTAGTAATTCTGATGATTGAGCAGACGTCGAGGGAGAGTCAGAAAACACGGGAATTCCCGTAAGTGCCTCTAGATCTGCGCTTCGAAGGTGGACTAAGCCTGCGGCTTTTATCAGTGCTCGTTGCATATCGATGAGTTGTTGCTGCGTTGTCACCCACTCTATGTAGTTGTAGCGACCACTTTCATAGCCTTCCCGCGCCAAGTTCAGTGCAGATTCCAATGTGGGAACGACATTGTCTTGAAGGGTCGTAACAGTGAGCAAGGCTTGGTCTTTTGCGCTAATGACTTGATTTATTTGGCGAGTGAGTTCACGAATTTTCGCTTGTTTTTGATAGTCGATACTGTCAAGCAATGCGCGCTGTTGTTCGTATTCTCCTAGATTCCGCTGCTTGGTATTTAACGGCACCGAAATACTGGCGACTAACGCTGTGTCATTAATTCCCTGCATTCTTCGGATACCGGCTTCCCACGCAATGTCGAACTGCTGACTGGCCTGAACCACTCTCAATCTGGCCTCTTGTACCCGATAGTTATCAGCATAAAGCAGAACGTGTGGATTGCTTTGAAGCTGTGAAAGCATATGTTCAAGTGATAGTGAATTTGGAAACGATAACAGTGTCCCTTCAACTTCCGCAAACGCAGCGTTAGTGTCACCCCACATGATGGCCAGGTCGCGTTTATACTCATTGAGTTTTTGTTCACTTATCAATAACGACAAACGCGCCTGCGACAACGCTGACTCTGCACGTTTTTTCTCAAGTGGTGAAGAAGCCCCCGCTTCAACCCGTGTAGAGACTGTCTGAAGCATTGTGCGAGCCAGCATTTCAGCTCGTTGCTCAGTCTTGTGCAACGCTTGTTGGACAATGACATTGATATATCGTCGAGTTGTTTCACCCAAGATGTCCAGCGTACGAATGCGCCGTTGTGTAAGCAGTTGTGCTTTTTTTGAACTCACCACATTCATTCGGCCGCTGACTTTATCTCCAAGCTCGATGACCGACGATAAGGTCAGTGTCAATTCGGCATCTTTGATACCAGACACTTCGCCTGTTCCCAACACATTTTCAACTTCAACCCCAACAGACATTTCAGGTCGTAAGCTGGCCATTTTTGATTCACCATCCAAAGCCGAAGATTTAAATTCGAACACAACTAAATCTGGGTTGTTTGATAATGTGCGTTTGAGCGCATTTTCAAGCGTGATTGAAGACTTTTGCGCATTGGCAGATTGAACAGATATGCTCATGGTTACCAGTGCAGCAGATATCAATTTCAGATACGCTGAGCTAGCTTTTTTTATGCCCAATGGGCGTGAAGAACTCATAAAAGAACCTTTTGTTCATAAGATAACGACATACATGGAAAGCACCCATGCAAACATATAGGAGGGAATGGATTAATGTTGAGGTGGGCGCAAAAGGCCTTCGACTAGGCCGTCAATGACGTTGCGGGAATAACTGTATTGATTGGTATATAACGGTTTAGATACGTCATTTATTGGGTGTTGTGCCAGAAACTTAATCTGTCCACATTGACATAGCACACAATGGAAACACTTAGACTCTTCACTCGACGTATTATCACCAGCATTTACATTTTTTTCGGGAACATCATAAGTGCCTATCGACTTTGATTGTTCAGGGACTGACGATACCTCCGCAGGGTAGTCATCGCATTGAGCGGCGAACGAAAAGCCCGATTGACACATGAGCAAAGTAATAAGTAGCCATGCCAACCTACGCAGTTTTGATGTGCAATTAAAAATTGGCATTTTCTTATCAACTTTGCGCATTAAGCGCTCGCTGTCTTTCATTTCCAGCCTCTTCGAGGATCATTTTTGCCCCGCGCAACACAACGCACGAAACTATCACACCGATAACCAGATCAGGCCATCGAGAATCGAGCCAAAACACCAAAACGCCAGCAAAAATAACGCCTAAGTTGGCAATCACATCGTTGGCTGAAAATATCCAGCTTGCCCGCATATGCACTTCTTCATTTCTTTGTTTGCGTATGATCACAAGACAAATGACATTAGCAACCAGTGCAACTGCCCCCATAGCCATCATTAATCCTGATACAGGTTCGCTACCGTAAATTGACCGTCTTACAATATCAATGATAATCAACAGACCCAATGCCATCTGAAAAAAGCCGCTAATTCTAGCCGCATTCGCTTTGTGCAATAGCGATTTACCAATAGCATAAAGGGCAACACCATAGACAACTGCGTCGGCGAGCATATCAAGTGAATCGGCTATTAATGCGGTTGAATCAGCAAGCAACCCGATCCCCATTTCTATAACAAACATTGTCGCGTTTATTCCCAAAAGCCAATACAAAACCTGTCGTTGAGACTGGTCTTTTATTTCAACTTCGCACCCACATCCGCTCATTGGAAACACACTCTTTACTGATGAATAAAATGAGTATAAAGTCTATACTTGGTATAGAGTCAACGGTTAGGAGAAAAAAATGAAAATTGGTGATGTCGCAAAGACGACAGGTTGTAGTATTCAGACCATTCGTTTTTATGAAAAGAAGGGGCTCTTGCCTGAGCTTAAGCGCTCAAGTGGAAATTATCGTGTCTACGACAAGGGGACTATTGAACAACTCCTGTTTATCAAACAGTGTCGTTCATTAGATATGTCTATCATGGAAGTAAAAACGCTAATGGACAGTCGTTCGAGGCCAGATCAGAGCTGTTCAAATATCAATACGTTAATAGCTAAGCATTTATCAGACGTCATTATTCGCATTGAAGAGCTAAACGCATTAAAGTCATCACTCGAAAATATGGCGTCATCGTGTGACCAAGACAAAACCATTAGGGACTGTGGTATTTTAAATTATTTACACACTTAAAATTGTAAGAAGAACACAATTTCACTGTGCGCGCTCACCTTAACTTGTATCTATCGGCTAACATTCGTCATTTGTGTAGATTTATAAGGCAAAAATCAATAGCCTGATATTCAGCGTTTGTAGTCTACCGTGTACGATTTTCTGCCATTGACCCGTAGAGATTTTTACAATTCGCACCGTTCTTTACCAACAAGTTTTATCTCTGAATCGAAAACGCTGAGCATTTATTTTACAGTCTCAGCGTACTAGAGACGTAGATATTGGCCACAAACTTCACTGGCAGCTCTCAAGTCTCGAGCTTTTTGGGTTTTCATTGGTCATCCTCAGGCCATTGCGGTTTGTGGCTCTAGCTCTGCGATCATTTCTTCAATGCTGTATTGTGCATCGCCTTCGAATTCATCTTTTTGCTTCCAATAAAATCGGTCTGATATAGGCCGGTTTGTTTTCCTGTGTTGATAGATTTCATTCTGTACTTCTCGAAGTTTCGCAATTGTAATACCTTGGCCTGTTGCTCTATTGTTCGCTTTTTAGTATCTAAAAAGACAATAATTTGCGAAACATTGTTTCATTAAAAACTAGTCCTGACGGGTGAGGTTTACATCTTCTCAGGTTACAGTTTTTACATTACATATGCTTGAACACTTTCGATGCTGAACAGCTTATTAGTAGAAACCCTGTAGCCGATTCAACTCCTGCTATCATTCGTAGATGTCCGTCCGGCTCGATACTTCCAAGACCCAATGTAGTAATCGTAGTTAGTGAAAAGTAAAAAATATCCATGGAAGTGGCAGGTTGCTTAAAATCGCCGAGCTCGAAATAAAGTCCAATTTCATACGCCAGAGTAAAAATGACTGCTAGTAAAAGTTGGCTCGAAATGGCAATAACGACTACCGACAGTGTTTTTATCCAAGCTCCCTTCAATCTCTCGCTGATATTGTCCGCGACTACTGAAATATTAAAAAGATGCAGCCCTACGCAGATCAACAGTGCAGTTAAAACTATTAATATAGACAAAAACATAATATTTCCTTGTTGGTACAAAACTTGACTAGTTAAGATTGATTGGTTTGTAACCTCTCTCAAGCTTTCTTTTGTTAGAAAGATTTACAAATATTAACTATTTCTTAAGTAAGGATTACATATGAAATACTCTAAGTTCGCTGCAATGATAATAACTTCAACTGTAGCGATGTTTTTAATGATGTACTTAAATACCTACGCTATCTCGCATGTCTGGTTCAGTGAGACAAGGACTTATATGGCACTCTATATGGGGGCAGGCATGGCGATTATAATGTTAGCTTTCATGTTAGGTATGTATAGCAACAAGAAACTCAATACAGCCATTTTTATAATAGCGGCACTTACTTTCGCCTTGTGTATCTATCTTGTTCGTTCACAAAGTACCATTTCAGATACCGCTTACACGAAAGCAATGATTCCTCATCACTCTATAGCTATTTTGACTAGTGAGCGTTCTAACCTTGAAGACGTTCGCGTACGAGAATTAGCAAACGGCATTATTAAAGCTCAGCGAAAGGAAATAAAGGAGATGGAGTGGTTGATAGAGGATATAAATAAGAATGGCAAGGTAACAACTCAGGAACAGGCCGAACAGCGTCCAATTCCTCAATTTGAAGGTAAATTGAATAAAGGAAAGGAAAATGAGTAAGAAAGCTATCCTATATAGAATGGTTACTAAAGAGCACATTTGCCCTTACGGTTTAAGGTCAAAAGACTTACTAGAGCGAGAAGGCTATTCAGTAGAAGACAATCATCTTACTTCACGTAATGACACCGATGATTTCAAGCAAAAGCATGGTGTAGAAACGACGCCTCAAACCTTCATCGAAGAAAAGCGAGTTGGTGGATATGATGAGCTTCGTAAATACTTCGGGAAAGGAGAAGCGGGGCAGAACGGAACTACTTATGCACCTGTTATTGCGATTTTTTCTGTGGCAGCTCTGCTATCGTTAGCATTCCAGTTTTTTGTTTCTGAAGACTTCATCTCTATAAGAACACTGGTTCTCTTTATTGCTTTCTCAATGACACTACTTGCAGTTCAAAAATTGAAGGATTTGTATAGTTTTACAAATTCGTTCATAACCTACGATTTGTTGGCAATGAGGTGGCTTCGATATGGTTACATCTACCCATTTCTTGAAGCCTACGCGGGGATAGGAATGGTAGCTCAACTGCCTGCCATAGCTGTTGCGCCATTTTCACTATTTATAGGAACCGTTGGGGCAATTTCTGTCTTTAAAGCAGTATATGTGGATAAACGGGAGCTCAAATGTGCTTGTGTCGGTGGGGACAGTAACGTGCCGTTAGGTTTTGTTTCACTATCAGAAAACATTTTTATGATAGCAGGCGCATTACTCATGTTATCTTTTTAGTTACAAGAGTTGCTTATCGACTAAACTTAATAAAAGTAACTCTATCAGCTTTTAAGATTGAAAAGACTGCTTGTTTAACTACATAGGAAGTTGTTTATCTTAGTTACAAGCAAATGTCATTGATTAAAGTGTCCTTAAGACTTATCTTTTCTAAGGGAATAACGTCGCGTAAAGGTTGAGAGCAAATACAAAGTTATGAGATCTATTATTTTCACACTATGCATTGGATATTTATTGGTACTGTTTACCGTGCCAGTTGATGCGTGTGAAATGAAAATGGATGAACATAGCTCATTAACTAAGGTTTCTCACAAATTCGCAGACGCTCATGAGGAGAAACGTAGCAGTTCACCTAGTTCTAAGCATCAAAGCGCTCACACTGATGGACACCCCTCGCATTCGGGTAAATCAGGTTGCTGCAATGATGGATGTATGTGTATAGCTACCAATTGCTACCACTTTGCAAGTCTTTTTTACGTTCCCATTCGTCAATTTGAAACAACTTTTGCTGAGCAGTATGACATTATCGCTCTAGCTGTTCCCCCCAAAATTTTCACTCCACCTTTTCGTCCCCCGATAGCCTAAGGTACTGACTTAGTTAGTAATACTTTTTAAATGGATGAAATTCCTTCGTCCAGTTAGTATCAATTCAAAGGCTAAAAACTATGAAAAATTCTATCGACAACGGTCGCAGAAGATTTGTGCTCGCTGCCCTGACCTCAAGCGCTGCGGCTGCGTTAACCAACGTTAGTCCTCTATGGGCAGCACCTGTTGGTCGCCATTTTAAAGATCAAGTTTTGACAGGTGATATTAAAAATCTCAATGTGTCAAAAGCGCAATTGCCAATAGGCTCAAATATGGGCTCACCTATAACGATCAATGGTCAAATGCCGGGCCCGTTGATTAGATTGAAAGAAGGACAGAGAGCGCACCTCAATGTAACTAACCACCTAAACCAAGATACTTCAATACACTGGCACGGGATTATTTTACCACCAGATATGGATGGCGTTCCGGGAGTTTCCTTTGCCGGAATAAAACCTGGCGAAACATTTAAATATGCATTCGATGTCGAGCAAAACGGCACCTACTGGTACCACAGTCATTCAGGCCTCCAGGAACAGTTGGGCCATTTAGGACCTCTTGTGATCGACCCCGCAGATGGGGACATTGGGGCTGATAGGGAACATACAATTATTTTAAGCGATTGGACGTTTTCAGACCCCCATGACGTTATGCGAAAACTGAAGGTAGCGGAAGGTTATTACAATTATCAAAAGCGAACTATTTTCGACACGTTAGAAGACGTAAAGAAAAAAGGGCTTGCCGATACATGGGAAGAGCGTGCTATGTGGGGTGCAATGCGTATGAGCCCTCGCGATATAGCTGACGTTACAGGCAGTACATATACATACTTAATGAATGGCCGGACACCACAAGATAATTGGCAAGCCCTGTTTAAAGTAGGCGAGAAAATCCGGTTGAGGATCATAAATGGTTCTGCGATGACTTATTTCGACTTTCGCATCCCAGGGCTTGAAATGACAGTTGTAGCTGCAGATGGTCAGCCTGTTAAACCAGTAAATGTGGATGAGTTTCGAATTGCAGTAGCGGAAACTTATGACGTAATCGTTCAGCCAAAAGAGCGAAAAGCTTATACCTTTTTTGCGGAAAGTTTTGATAGAAGTGGATATGCGCGTGGCACCCTAACCCCGTCAATTGGCCTTACTGCAGAGGTTCCCCCACAGCGAGTTATCACAGAGCGTGGTATGGCGGCGATGGGGATGGACATGTCTGGTATGAAAGGCATGAATATGGATAAGTCCAAGGTCGACAGCTCGGGCATGGCTGCTCCAAAAGGTGAAATGAAAGGAATGGGGCAGCATAGCGCCCATACAATGCATGGCACCCAAATGGAAGGAGAAATGACCCCCTCCAAAAAGCTCCCAGTAGAAAGCATAGACATTGTCCACAGCGAAGACGGGCACGGCGCTGGTGCAGCGATGATTGCTAAAAATCCAAGTTCTAGGTTGGATGAACCTGGGATCGGTTTGGAAGACAGCCCACATCGTGTCCTTGTTTATACAGATTTAGTCGGTGAAAGTCCTTGGCCTGACGAAAGAGAGCCGGAACGTCAAATTGAGCTTCACTTAACGGGCAATATGGAAAGGTACATGTGGTCGTTCGATGGCAAAAAGTTTAGTGAAGTAGACGGATATGTACGTTTCAATTATGGCGAGAGACTACGTCTGATCTTGGTTAATGACACTATGATGGATCACCCTATTCATTTACATGGTATGTGGATGGAACTTGAAAACGGCCAATATCCAAGACCTCGTAAACACACGATCAGCCTCAAGCCTGGAGAGAAGGTCTCGTTACAAATCAGCGCAGATGCCCCCGGTGAGTGGGCGTTTCATTGTCACCTGCTATACCACATGGAAGCAGGTATGTTTCGTGTTGTACAGGTCGCATAGGAGATTAAAATGAAACAGATATTAATAGCAGGCCTAATAACATTAACTTTGAGCGTTGACAATGCTTTGGCTCAATCAAGAGATGACTGGCCATCTCCTATTCCTAATGAATATTTTGGCCAAGTTCTATTTGACCGACTTGAATATACTCGCACTGATGAGCAGCAAAATATAGGGGTCTGGGACATGCAAGCGTGGTATGGCGGAGATTACCATCGTCTTGTTTTTAAAAGCGAAGGCGAAAATACACAAAACGATGGAATGCCTACTGATCTGGAACGAGCAGAACTGTTGTACGGTTATCTAGTTTCTTCTTTTTGGTCTATACAATTTGGTGTGGGCACAAAGGGAGAGCTGTCATCAGATGCGGATATGGAGAACTATGCGGTGGTCAGTTATCAAGGTCTAGCTCCTTACTGGTTTGAAATGGAAAATTCACTGCGTATTAACGAAGACGGTGACATGCAGTTCATCAATGAAACCGAATATGACTGGCAACTAAGTCAAGTTTCCTATCTGCAACCGCGACTGGAAGTTGTTGCCAACCTCACCGATTCTGAAAAGTATGACCGTCAAAGCGGGTTGAGTAATATTCGTATTGGTTTGCGATATCGGCATGAAATAGTGAGGGAGGTAGCACCTTATGTCGGTGTTTATTACAGCAAAGCTTTGGGAAATACAGCTGATGCATTAAAGGCTGAAGGCAAGTCAACCAGTGAAACTGGTGTAGTGTTAGGTGCAAGGATTTGGTTTTAAACGCCCTACGCTAAAAATGAAATAACTGGTATGCCATTGCCAGTTATTTCTTTCTACACGTCTTCGAATTTGTTTTGTAATGGGCCTGTGTCCTTATATTTGCTGCAGGTTGCTTTTGTTGTTACTCAGGCTCACATGACATAAAGGAGTAACCAATATGAATGAACACGAGCATTCAAACAGGAAAGATTCGTTAAGCCTCTGGGGCGCGGTATCGATGGGAACTGGTGTAATGATAGGTGCTGGTATATTTGCTTTAACCGGGCAAATAGCAGAGCTGGCAGGCACATGGTTTCCTTTTGCGTTTTTAGTTGCAGCGATAATTGCAGGGTTTAGCTCATACAGTTACATCAAAATGGCACAGAAATACCCCTCTGCAGGTGGTATCGCCATGTTTCTGAAAAAAGCCTATGGTAGAGGTCTGCTGACTGGTGCCTGTGCATTGCTAATGTTTTTTTCCATGGTTATCAATGAAAGTTTGGTAGCCCGCACTTTTGGCACTTATGTCCTACAATTGTTTGACTCTCAGGGCGCTGAGTGGCTTATACCAGCGCTTGGCGTGAGTCTTCTTATTGTGGCATTCATTGTTAATATTTTGAGTAATCAATTCATACAGACCCTCTCATTTATTATGGCTTTTATCAAAATAGCAGGACTTGCAGTTTTGGCAATTGGTGGGCTGTGGGCAACCGGTTTGTCGTTTGAGAGCGTTTCAGCTCAACCGCAAGATACCAGCGCAACCGGTTTTCTCGGAGCCGTGGCACTTGGTATTTTGGGATACAAAGGATTCACTACAATCACAAACAGCGGAGGCGAGCTCAAACAACCAGAAAAAAATGTAGGAAGGGCCATAGTCATTTCTATATCCATTTGTGTGGTACTTTATGTTTTTGTCGCAGTTGCAGTTGGAGCAAATTTATCAATTGGCGAAATAATACAGGCAAAAGATTATTCGCTTGCTGAAGCATCTCGACCCGCATTCGGCCAGTATGGTGCTTGGTTTACTATAGCTTTCGCGATTATTGCCACGTCTTCCGGTGTCGTTGCCAGCATCTTCGCTGTTTCAAGAATGCTATCGATGCTTACATCAATGCAACTTGTGCCTCACCGTCATTTTTCATTACCGGGAGATATAAGAAGACATTCCTTAATTTATACGTTAGTCATCGCAATATTTCTTACCATATT